>JASFPJ010000091.1:0-10752 GCA_050116035.1 Candidatus Aminicenantota bacterium
AATTGAGACTTTCGGCTGGAAGAATGGCAATGGAAAGATTTTCTGGATTGACAGGAGAAAGTATTCCGTTGGTAATGTATAAGGATGCAGAGACAGCGATCAATAGAGCCACTGCGGATACCAGAACGATAATCGCCCACTTTTTTTCCAGGAACGGCTTTTTTCTGATTTCTTTATGGATTTTCTTTTCTTTCAGCCATTCGTCTATTTCTGATTTATAGGCGAAAACCTTTGATCGAGGAGAATCCTTATCGAAGCGGTAGATCGGCAACCCCAATTCTTTTTCCCACCTGGCACATGTTCGAATATCTCTATCCAAATAGTCAGAGATGTCTTTCCAGGAATCCAATATTTCTCTATTTCTCATTCCAACCCTTTTGATTAGGCAGTGTTTATTATTTTATGAAAAAAAAATATTTTTTCAAAGGAATTCTTCAGAAAAGGACCGAAAGGAGAAGAATCAAGATTTATTAAAAAGTCCATTTGATGGCTTCTTTTCAGTAATTTTAACTCATCAGAACGTCTAATGAATCGGGAAAAAAAGGGCATAATCGGGCAAAATAGGACATTTTTCCTAATTTTATTGATTAGTTCGATAAAAGAGATTTATTTAACGATTAGATGAGCGTGAATGGTGAGATTTATGCACTTAATACATCAATTTTATTCTTATTAAGGATATACAGGAGTGGTTATCATGCCTTTAGTCATGGAATGGATGAAATGTTTGGGGGATAGATGGTGTAATTTGTTCGATGTTATACTGGAAAGCAATCATTTTGATGAACTGGATGGTGTCTACATTATCTGGTACTGGCATAAAAACCATCTTCCCTGCGTCGTTAGAGTCGGCCAAGGGAGCATAAGAGAAAGATTGCTCCAGGAAAGACAGAGGCCTGCAATATTGGCTTTAAAAGATTACGATTTATTGGTAACGTGGGCGTCAGTAGGAAAATCCCAGCGTGATGGTGTTGAGAGATATCTTGGAGAGACTCTCGCTCCCATAGTCAAAAGGCTATTACCCGAAGCGTCTCTCATTAGAGTGATGCTGCCCTGGGAAGGAAGCCCCATTTTATCTAAGAAAATTTAAGCTTTTCCATAATCTTATTGGTATATATAATTTCATGAGCAGTGTTTGGATCAAATTTGCCCTGGTTTGGGCTCCCGAAGCCAGAGAACCATATTTTTAACTCGACCAGTTTTTGGGTAAGGCTCCTTATTAAATAGACGAATTAGAAAATTTCTATCCTTTTGTTGTTGAAGATTTCATTCTAATATCTATAGTGTTTAAATAAAGGAGGATTAATAAATGAGAAAACCATTCCGTAAAAATGTTGCTCTTGCGATTGATGGGGGAGGATACAGGGGTGTCATGGTGGCTAAAGCCTTGTCGATACTGGAAGAGCATCTGGATAAAAACTGCCCGGAGATTTTTAGTCTGACAGCCGGGACATCCACAGGCAGCCTGATATCGGGTGGAATCAGTGCTGGCATGGGAGCTTCTCGAATGTATGAGCTTTATTGTGAGATTGGTCATGAAGTTTTTAAAAAGAGATTGCGCTCGATCAAGCCATTTTCCTATCTTTTCCGGTATATGTATTCCAATCGCATCCTTGAAGAAACACTGCGTAAGAATTTTGGGGAGATGACTTTTGGTGAATTCCATAAGAGATATCCTGAAAAAGATATCATCATCACTGTCAGAGATTTGGTGGAGAATCGCACTCGTTTCATCAAGCCCTGGAAAAGTGATTACCATGAATGGAAGATCTGGTATGCGGTTCTAGGAAGCTGCACGGTCCCGACTTATTTTCCGGTTGTTGATGGCCGGTATGTCGATGGCGGAGTGGGCTCTTTTTCCAATCCGTGTTACATTGCTGCCTACGAAATAAAGTTCTGTTTGGATAATTGGGATCCGAAAGAGACAACTTTAATCAGTATTGGGACCGGACGGACTAAAAAAGGTTTCAAACCTTTTGAAGCGAATAAATACTGTCAGTTGAAGTGGATCAGGCCGATGTTTGATATCTTCCTCTCAGATACCAACGACCAGCAGGTGAGGATTGTACAGCGCTTTTTTGATGACCTGGATTTCCGCCGCTTCCAGGTTGACTTCGAGGAGCACATCGAAATGGATGATACATCGAAAACCGGAATATTGACAGAATATGGGGAGAAACTTGGAAAGATGATCATAGAAGATAAGCAGGATAAAGAAGTGAATAATCCTCATTTGGGAGTTTCACTCAAGCCTTTGACTTAGAATATCCTCTGTGATATTAGTTTCTTGCCTGGTATGTAAGAAATTATTAAAAGGGACGTCGAATTCAAATCCAGAGAAGTTATTATTTTGATCCTGTATTGAAGCGTGAGAGCGTTTAAACAGATCTCGATCAGTAAAGCTAAAATTAACGGAAGATGAACCATAGTCAAGCGGAAGGGTTGAAGAAAAAAGGGATATGGGCTCTCACCATTGTTCTCTGGATCGTTGCGGCGTGGCTGCTCTATCCGCTGATCAACCTCGATACAGTAGACATGGAAAACGCAAAGGAATATTTGTACAGGTCCGCTTTTGGAATCGCTCTGATGCTCATATTTTTTGGGAAGACGATATTCGACCTTCTTTTCCCTCAGTTGACTATGGGAAAAATGCCTCTCTTGAATACGATTTTTCTCACGCTTTATGCCTTGGTCCTGGCAGCCGGGATTATCTTTATGGTTGTGCGCATGATCGTGCTCTACCTGAGAAGCCGGGATGCCGGATTTCTTTTCTGATGGAATCTCTATAATTCCCAATTTTAAATTGACATGGGAGAGATGTTCCTGCCGGGCATATAATTTCCTTTAAATAAAAAAACAGTGCAACATTAGATAAAAAAAACACAGCATTTTTTCATACAGAAAAACGCACATTTTTCATACAGAAAGCCACTCTATCTTTTGTTAATAGGGAAAACTTATGTTTGGAGAGAAAGATTGGCTTAGGGAGATCATATCATTGGAAATGATATAGAGTGTCGGCATATTTTATGAATAGTTCAGGCTAGAATAATCGGAAAATATTGAATCCGATCCGGAAATCTCCGTCTTGCAGCCTTAAGTCTCCTCCGGGAAGAAACTGAGAGGAAGTCAAACCTGCCGAGTTGAGCAGAAAGACCTGAAAAACATGTCCTCCGACTTTCTTTTCGATTCCCAGCGCCCAGCCGTGTGAATTAGCTTTATAGCCAGAAAGAACGGGATTCCATTCCCAGATGATTGAAAAGTCGTTGAAAGCCATGAATCTCCCGCCAGTTCCCAGGGCGAGAGTGCCTTCAGGTGATGGATCCCAGTGGTTGGTGTTGGAGGAGTAGGCTGGAACGAGAACAAAGGAAAGAGCATCGCTCAACTGATAAGACAAAATTGCCTGGATGTTGAATTTCATGTTGTCCGCATCGAAAACGTCTCTGTCCGGTTGAGATTCAGTGACCAGGCTTCCTCCAACGTTTAGAGCAGCGGATAAAGGCATTTTTGATTTTTCCTGGCGGAACAGAATCCATTTCATCGAGAGTTCGACTTCTTTGTCCAATTTTGTTCGAGCGAGCGTTAAACTGAAGTTATCACTCAATCCATACCCAAGGCTCAGGAGAATCACCGCTGGCCCGTCCAATCCATAGAATGAGTCATAGCCTTCTTTTATCGAGGGGTAATAGCGGTGGGAGATTCTAAATAGAAGTTCACTTTTTCCGATGGAATGGGTAGTGGGAAGGTTGATGAGCCGTGTCCCCCAGAAAGCCGGCTTGGTGAATTTTCTTTGTTCTGACTCTTCCGCGGAATCCCCGTTTGGAGGCTGAATATTTTCACCTTCGGCCTGGGTATCACTCAAGCTCGACACCCAGTCTTGGATAATTTTTATTTCACTGTCTTTTAACGGGGGAGAACCGACGGGCATGCGTGATCCGACGATTGATTTGTCTCCTTTGATTTTCATCAAGAGATAACTTTTCTCAGGATTATCTGTATCGACAAGTTTCAATGAAGGAATTTCCTGGCTGGAGATGTTCACTAAAGATTTCATGAATTTATCTTTCCCAAGATTCAGGTTCACCGGCGGATAATTTCCTCTATGACAGCCAGCCACACTGCAGCTCTTTTTGAGAATTCGCGCGACGTTTTCCTGCAGATTATCGTCCCCAGAGTCGCTGGAGTTGGATTCTCCTCTATCTATTGGATCTTGAAGACTGAAAGAATAGAGAAAAAAAGCTCCGATGAAGAATACAAAGAGAAATACGCTGATTTTAAACTTCATTTGTTTCCCTCCCAACACCTGATAGTAAAAGCCTAGTTGTTCTTGGCTCCCCTGTCTACCCAGTTTTTGATGTTTTGAATAGTAATGCTGCTCAAAGCGTTTCTTCCTTGAGGCATACGGGTTCCAACGGTTTGAGTGCCTTCGATTTTTTTCACCAGATAGCTGTTTGCAGCATCCCCGGGGAGCACTCTCATGCTTTGGGGCACCTGAGTGGATGCCACATTAACGATATTTGAGTAAGCGACTCCTTGAGTTAGGTTTAATCCTGCCTGTGCTGTGCTGTTGTGACAGCCTCCCTGCGCGCAGTTGTTTGTGAATATAGGTTGGATATGATTGGAAAAAGAGGGGTCCGATATTGGTGTCTCAGGTGTATCTCCACCATTCCCGTTGCCTCCATCGCAGTAAAATGCTGTCAGCGCTCCCAATAGGATTATTCCTGCCCAGAGTATTTTTTTCTTCATCATATTGAACCTCCTTCAGGCTTTTTGTCTCGAATTTTGGTTGTTCTGGACAAATAATTTTTAATGCTCGATTGAATTTTCAACGAATAAAAAAGATAAACTGCATCTTTTTATCCGGTCGTGTTCAAAAAAGCGAAAAACTCAGATATTTTAATACTATAATATTTATATATTCTATAATATTAATAAGATAAATTCCAGAAGTCAAGTGTTTTTTACCATCGATTCTTCTTTCCTTTTGTTGACTTGCTTCGATTTTATTTAAGATAATAAAGTGACAAATGGTAAAATTACCTATTAATCCTTTTGCATGGTCACACAAAGAGGAAATAGGCAAAAGAAAAAACCGATGGAAAAAATGGAAATAAAGGATTCAAGTTTTCATGCTTGATGTTTTTGTCGCCGGCGTGTCTCTCACTCCCTTTGGGAAGGATTTTAGACCCATCGGAGTGATCCTGGCTGATGCTTGTCAGAAGGCGCTCCAGAATTCCCGTGCCTACACATTAGACCTTGTTCCCGACTGCCTAGTGATTGGAAGCATGGACCCCATCGGATTTGCTCGCCAGACCGGACTCGACTCTCTGGTCGGGATTGAGATGAAGCTGGCCAGGGATACGGAGATCTACCATGTGGAACTGGGCTCGGCCACGGGTGCGGCGGCTGTGGAGCTGGGGAAGCGGCTGGCGTCCTCCGGGCTCAAGGTCATGGTCTGTTTTGGCGAAAAGATGAAGGGGAAACTAAAGAATGAAGAGATCCCTTCTCAGATTTCCACTGTGATTGCTGAGGAAGAAAGAGAGCGTGGGCTGGGAGAAATGCCGGCTGTCGCGGCCTTAGCCTCTTACGAATACATGGATGCCTACAAGGTTTCAGAGAAGGAATTCAGGAATATCTGTTACGATATGAGCGTTCAGAGTTTGGGGTTCGGGTCTTTTAACGAGTATGCGTATTTTAAAAAACCTGTTTCCCGGAAAGAATATGATAATCCTGAAATCAACCGGATTATAGCCAAACCTCTCACGAAGTTTGACTGCAGCGGTTCGTACAACGGAGCTGGGGCTGTCTATCTTGTGCCGACTCCCACAGATGTTAAATTGACCAGCGTTAAATCGGCCTTTGACAACATCAAGATCGCGGAACGAAAAACTCTGATCTCCCTTGAGGCGGCTGTGCTGGCCGGAAGAAAGTGCTTCAAAGAAGCGGACCTCAATCCTCATGAGATAGACCTGTGTGAACTCCATGATGCGTTCAAATCCGTTCCCTGGATTGCGGCTGAAGACTTGGCCATGGCTGATCGAGGACAGGGGTATAGACTTGTTCTCGAGGAAAAAAACAATAAAGGACGAAAGGTGTATGTCAACCGCTCGGGCGGTTTTTTAGCCAGGACACATCCGCTGGGAGCCTCGGGAGGAGCTCAGCTTGTGGAGCTCATTTTTCAACTGCGGGGACACAACCAGTACAAAAACATGTTTGAAGAAGGGTACAAGGAGCTGAATTACGGCCTATGGTTCAACATGAGCGGATTTGGGAATACATGTATAGTCGGTATCGTAGAAAGGGCTGAGCCGACTCGGGCACGGGAAGGGCTGAAGGATACGAACCTGCCGCAACCTATTCCAGATGAGTATTTTATCTACAAAAAGACTCCACGCAAGGATAAGATTATCGCGGCCACTCAGTACACATCCCCAGAAGAGGAAGAGGTCAATGTGGCCATCATCCAGACTAAGGACGGTGATTTCCGGATTGGATTGGCCAGAGATCCCCAAGGACTGAAAAGAGGAAAATTCGTGAAATGGATCAAGCCCGAGGAAGGTCGCTACTTTGTCAGGGAAGGCTATATCAAAGGAAAGCTATCCGACCTTCTCAAGCTTTTCCGGAAGCCAAAGAAAGATAAAGAAAAAAAATAAGTCTTTTTATTGACAGCCCCAAGAATCGATAACTATAATGGTAAATCTTCTGAACAATCAATATTCATCTTTAAAAATGAAAGTAAAAAGAAGGGAGGTCATCCATGAGTGACATAGTCATCACCAGTGCTGTCCGGACAGCCGGAGGAAGCTTTGGCGGTTCTTTTAAAAGAGTTTCAGCCGTAGAATTAGGCGCGCTCATCCTCAAAGAAGCGGTGCAAAGGGGTGGGATTGAACCCAGTCAGGTGGATGAGGTGGTCTTTGGGACCGGCTGGCAGGCGGGTCTCGGGCCAAACATCGGACGTCTGGCCACAATCAAAGGGGGATTGCCGTATGAGGTTCCTGCCTTTACTGTGAACAAACGCTGCGGTTCATCTCTGCGGGCAGTGACTCTGGCTGCACAGATGATTAAAGCTGGAGACTCAGATGTGGTTCTCGCTGGTGGATCTGAGAATTCAACCCAGGTCCCCTACCTCGCAGATCGTGCAAGATGGGGAAATCGCATGGGTGACGGCAAGCTGATCGATGTCCTGCATAAGGACGGATTCATGTGCCCCTTAGCCGGACATCTGATGGGAATGACTGCGGAGACACTCGTTGAAAAGTATAACATTAGCCGCGAAGAACAGGATGCCTATGCCAAAGAAAGCCAGGATAAAGCGGTTAAAGCCATAAAGGAAGGAAAATTCAAGGAGGAGATTCTTCCTGTCGAGGTTCCCCTGAAGAAAAAAGAGACCACAATTTTTGATACTGAGGAAATCCCGAGGGAAGGAGTTACTGTCGAGAAACTTGCTAAACTTCCGCCTGTGTTTAAGAAAGATGGAACGGTCACGGCCGCAAACAGCTGCGCTCTCTGCGATGCCGCTTCAGCTGTCTTGATCATGAAAGAAGAGAAAGCTTCGGAGCTGGGTGTCAAACCTTTAGCCCGTATCGTTTCCTACGCCCATGCCGGAGTCGACCCGGCAGTCATGGGGATAGGGCCCGTACCGGCTGTGAATCAAGCTCTGGAGAAGGCAGGACTCAAACTGGAGGATATCGACATCATCGAGCTCAATGAAGCTTTTGCGGCCCAGATTCTGGCAGTCGAGCGGGAACTCAAGTGGGATCGTTCAAAAGTCAACGTCCACGGAGGTGCCATCGCTCTCGGTCATCCGATTGGAGCGACTGGAACAAAAATATTAACCACATTGATCTATGCCTTGAAAACACATGATAAAACTATGGGGCTGGTAAGCCTGTGCATCGGAGGAGGCCAAGGAGTCGCCATCGTGATCGAAAGAATCAACTGATCAGACCGCAGGGGAAGTCAATCTGTATTAGTTGATAATAAGGGATTGATAAGAAAAGAAAAAAAACAAAGAAGAATAGATTAAATTCGACTTGTATTCGGCAGTCACTCTTATTGATACAGACGCTTCGGACAGAGACAATCTTCACAAGAGCCTGGTTAAGTTTGAAACAAGAATAGAGTATAAAGGCTTCGTTTTTTAATGCGAAGCAAGGATAACTCAATTTGAACATCAATACGCGCGCCTGGAGGGAACGCCGCAATCTTTTCAATCAAAGAAAAATCCACCCTTTATCGGTTTATAATTTTTTTATTTAAAAATGGAGGAATAACTATGGATGTGAAAAAGCCTTTTGTCGTGGGCGCAGGAATCATGGGGGCCGGTGTCGGGCAGCTCTGTGCTCAACAGGGTTATGATGTGACAATAGTCGATACTTCTGATGAAATAGTCGAGAAAGCCAAGGCCAAAGTGGCTGCAGGATTGGGCAGACGGGTTGAGAAAGGGAAAATTACACAAGAAGACATGGATTCGGTCCTCTCTCACATGAACTGGGCCACAGGCCTCGAGCTGGCTAAAGATTCCGATTTCGTCGTCGAAGCTGTCTATGAGAATATCGATTTAAAAAAAGAAGTATTCAAGACTCTAGATTCGATCTGTCCACCCGAGACGATTCTGGCGTCAAACACAACAGCCCTTTCGGTCAGCGAGATTGCCACAGCCACTTCCCGTGCGGATAAGGTCATCGGTATGCATTTCTTCAACCCGGCGGTTATCATGAAGCTTGTCGAGATCATCCGCGGGGATAGTACTTCTGATGAGACCATTGAGACGACCAGGAAATTCGCCGAAAGCCTGGGCAAGGTTCCGATCGCGACTGCGAAGGAAGCGCCTGCCGGAATAGTCAGCCGCGTTCTAGCCGGGCTTCTGAATGAAGCGGCCGTCGTCTATTCGGACGGGATTGCTTCCGCAGAAGATATCGATGAAGCCATGAAACTCGGTGCCGGACTTCCGATGGGACCTTTGGCTCTGATCGATATGATTGGACTGGATATTCATCAGGCGAAAATGGAAACTCTGTTTGGAAAGCTGAAAGATGAACGCTACAAACCCCCGGAAATAATCAAGAAGATGATAGCTGAAGGTAAATTGGGGAAAAAATCAGGCGAGGGATTTTACAAATATTGAATTACTAAGCGATAAAGTAAAAAAGCGATAAAGCAAGAATATAGAATATCCGCCTTTGGTGATGCAGATTTCTGGATAAAAACCAGGAAAAAGAGTGTCATTGTGAGGAGAGTGAAAATTAACCGCTCATTAATAAAGAGAACATAAGTGGTTTTTTTATGTCATTGCGAGCGAAGCGCGGCAATCTCATACAATGAAATCATTGCAAGGAACGAAATAGTGAGTCTATTTCATGCAAGTGTCATTGCGAGCGAAGCGCGGCAATCTCATCAGAGGAAACAAATTTTTCTTATTTTTTTTACGAGATTGCCGCGCTTCGCTCGCAATGACAATACAAGATTACAACGTTTTGCCCTAATGCCAACTATTTCCATGAGGTTGCAGCGCTCCTTACAGTCGCTTGCAATAACATGGTATTCCTGAATGAAAGGAGAAAGTCATGGACTTTGATTTGAGTGAAGAACAAAAAATGATACAAGAGACAATCCGTAAATTCGCCAAAGAAGTCATGGCGCCTGTGGCCAGCGAGAATGATAAAAAGGGTCAGTTCCCGCGCGAAATATTCACTAAAATGGCTGAACTGGGTTTTGCGGGAACGCCCATTCCGGAAGAATACGGCGGTGCCGGGTTTGATTACATAAGTCATGCCATTGTGGCTGAAGAGATTGGCCGGGTGGATTCTTCTCTCCGGGGGACCTATTCTGTCCAGGTTTCTCTTGTCGAGCTGCCCATCCTTAAATTCGCCAACGAGGAACAGAAGAAAAAATATCTTCCTAAGCTGACCAGTGGAGAATGGATTGGCTGTTATGGCCTGACAGAACCGGATGCAGGAAGTGACCCGGCGAGCATGAAGTCCACAGCTGTCGAGGATGGCGATCATTATGTGCTCAACGGGCAGAAGACATGGATCACCAATGCCGGAATAGCAGATTTGGCCATTGTCTATGCCAAAACAGACAAGGAAGCTGGGGCTCGAGGCATCACAGCCTTTTTGGTAGAGAGAGGGATGGAGGGTTTTTCGACAAAAGACCTCCATGACAAACTCGGTCTTCGTGCCTCCAACACAGGCGAGATTTATCTGGAGAATTGCCGTGTTCCTAAAGAAAATGTTATGGGTGAGGTGAACAAGGGTTTCAAGGTGGCTCTGAGCACGCTTGATTTCGGCCGTTTTACGGTTGCGGCGGGGTGTGTCGGCTCAGCTCAGGGATGTATCGATATCTGTAAGGAATACGCCACCCAAAGGATCCAGTTCGGCAAGCCGATTGCCAGCTTTCAGCTTGTCCAGCAGATGATCGCGGATATGGTCGTTGAATGCGAAGCGGGACGCCTCCTCGTCTACCGCGCCGGCCATCTGAAAAACAAGGGCGTCCGCAACACCAGAGAAACCTCCATCGCTAAATACTACTGCAGTGAGATGGTTAACCGCGTGGCCTACAAGGCCATCCAGATTCATGGAGGCTATGGCTTCTCCGGGGAGTACGATGTGGAGCGCTTTTACCGGGATGCCCGGATCAATACTCTGTACGAAGGGACCTCACAGATTCAACAGCTCATCATCGGGGCCTTCGAGCTCGGCATCAAAGCGTTCACTTGAGCCATCAGTTTAAAAATAGATATCAGAGAAT
>JASFPJ010000092.1:0-10735 GCA_050116035.1 Candidatus Aminicenantota bacterium
GTGGAGCGGTAATGCATCAGGGCGATACAATCCCATAACCATAACCATGGATTCAGATAAATCAATACAGGCCAATTTCACTCCTTACCCGGTTGAATGGGAAAAAGTCAAGAAGACTCCCTGCTTCATAGCTACAGCGGCCTATGAGTCTCCCTCCCATCCTCATGTCAGGATTCTTCAGGATTTTAGGGATAAATATCTTGTGACCAATGAGTTGGGTCTTGAGATGGTTGAGGTTTATTACAGATATTCCCCATTCGTGGCGCATTTCATCGAGACGAACAAAGGTTTGAGAGTCATTGTTCGTGTCTACCTTCTGCCTCTGGTGGCGGTTTGTTTTTCGATGGTGAATTTTGGTCCAATGATGACCGGGATCTTTCTTTTCTTCATTTTTGCCTTTCCGGTTTTGTTTGTTCGGTTTTTCCGGAAGAAAACGAGCCGAAAAAAGGCTCACAATGTTAATGAAAATTAAAAGTATCCAAACCAGTTTCGAATCAAATGGATTCAGAGAAAGAAAAATCAAGTCGCTCTACTGCTAAAAAATATCATATTATTATGATATTATAGTACAATAATGGGAGATCGCTGATGGAGAGCGTGAATCTCCTGGAAAGCATGCGAAAATAAGGGGAATAACGATGAAAAAACAAATTCTCATGTTTGGAATCCTTGTTTTGAGTTTTACTCTTTTTGCTCAGCAAGTCACCCATGAGACATTAGTTGTCAACATAGAAGTTCCTGTCCGGGTATTCAAGGGGAATCAGTTTATCGATAACCTGACCATCGATGATTTTGAAGTGTACGAGAATGGCAAACTCCAGAAACTAGAGGCTGTCTATCTGATCAATAAAAAGGACATAGAGAGAAAGGAGGAGAAGAAAGAATTCACTCCGGATACGACCAGGACTTTTTATCTCTTTTTCGAAATCACCGAATACTCTCCCCGGATAAGAGATGCCATGGATTATTTTATGCAGAATGTCTTGGGACCGGAAGATAACCTTATTATTGTTTCCCCGATGAAGACGTATGAGATGAGCTCAAAAGCTTTGAAATTCAAATCGAAGGAAGCGATCGTGGATGATTTGATATCCTTATTAAGAAAAGATGCCATGATTGGCAGCATGGAATACAGAAGCGCTTTCACCGATTTGACGAGAATAACCCGGTCTTTAGCCGGAGCCATGGCCATAGGTGTGGAGGGGCAAGATGAGGCCTTTGACTTCTCCGAATACGCAGATATGGATCCTAGTGTGAAGCTAGAAATGTTGTTAAATATGTATAGAGATGTATTGGCAAGACTGCAGCAATTGAGATATATCGACGAGGCCAAATTATTGGATTTTGCGAAGACTTTGAAAAACAAAGAGGGGCAAAAGTGCGTTTTTCTCTTTTATCAGAGAGAATTTGTTCCCCAGATCGAGCCGAAGATTTTGGCCCAGACTATGGGTGAGTACCAGGACAGCCAGAATATCATGCAGGACCTTGAGAATCTCTTTTATTCGTACAGAAGAGAGATCGGGTTTGATGTGACACGAGTGAAGCAGGCGTATTCTGATTCCTCGGCTTCTATCCATTTCATGTTTTTTTCAAAACCTGCCGATCATATCCCGGGGATCGTCTTTCAAGAACACTCTGAAGATATCTTCACTGCCTTCACGCAGATGGCCACAGCGACGGGGGGGATGACTGAAAGCTCTTCAAGTCCCTATGTGCTGTTCCAAAGAGCTGCGGACTCTTTTGAAAACTATTATCTTCTTTATTACACACCGCAAAATTACAGGAGAGACGGGCAGTTTAAGAACATTAAAGTCAGAGTGAAAGACACAACATACAACGTCATTCATCGAGCCGGATATTTTGCGAATTAATATCCAGTCCTTCCATTCTAACTTCATTTCTTTCTATGGAATTGCCACGTCACTTCGCTCCTCGCAATGACACCACTATGAGATTGTTTCACTCCGTTCGCAATGACATTAAGAAAGAGTTAGGGAATTATCAAGGGAAAACAACAGGTAAAGGTTTTTTTTATTCGTTGTTATCTAAAGTTTCTTTATCCGGCTTATCAGGTCTTTCGTATCTATAGGCTTTTCAATAAAATAATCAGCGCCACTACTCTTTGCTTGTGCCATGAACACAGGGTCTTTGTAGACAGCGGTCATTAGTATGACTTTTATTTGTTTGAGCTCCGGCGTTTCTTTGATTTTCTTGCACAGGTCCAAGCCATGAAGTTTCGGTATTAACATATCACTGATCAATACATCTGGCTTTTCCTTTTCAATCAGTAAATATCCTTCAGCCCCATCATGGGCGCTCAGAACCTGAAATCCATTTTTAGTGAGTACTTCATCCAGCATAGTGAGAGTGACTTTGTCATCATCGATTATTATTATCTTTTTGCTCATTTTGCTTCTTTCGACCTAAAGCCTAATAAATTTTGACTCATTTGGCAAATTAAAATTTAAAGAATGAGGTCGTCGCATAGCAAATACAATTCCTTTCCTTCCTGTAAATCTGAAAATAAAAACAATGTAAAAGACTTGAAATGACTCGGCTCGCATGAAGATAAAGGGCGTATTTTCCCCGTTTTCTCCTGTTTCATTTTGAGGATAAAAAATCTTTTAATCTTTTGAATTCTTGCTCGAGTCGGGATAAAACTTTCTTCGCCTTCTCTATGTCTTTTTCTTTTCCTGCCGTTTCCATCTGGAAAGAGGCTTCTTCAAGAAAGACCAGACTCAAATTTGCAGATGACCCCTTCAAGCTGTGGCCGAGCTCATGGATCAGATCAAATTTTTTCTGCTGAATGGCCTCTTGGAGCTGGGTGTGTTTTTCCGAAAATTCTTCAAGGTATAAAGCAAGGAGCTCCATCAAGAAAGATTTATCCCCACCGACTCGTTCGAGGGAAGAGGGATAGTCGATGGGTGAAATATCTTTTTTTGGGTGGTTGTTTTCGCTCATTTCACTTTGATATTTGGTTTGTTCGATAGTTTTTTCTTAATTTTTGGCTTTATCTCAAAGTGACGGGAATAATGTTCATGCAGCAAAAGAGATTCTCCAATTGTCATTGCGAGTGACCGTAGGGAGCGCGGTAATCTCATAGAAAAAAGATTGATTTCTTTTATAAGAGATCGCCACGTCGTTTCACTCCTCGCGATGACACGGAGTCTCGTCACTTTGGGATAAACTCTAATTTTTTTTAGAAATGGCACGACTGATCGTTTTGATGAGCTCCTCTGGCTTGAGAGGTTTAGCCACATAATCATCCATCCCGACATCCAGGCAGCGCTCCCGGTCACCTTTCAGGGCATGGGCTGTCATGGCAATTATCGGGATGTGGGATCCTGTCCGCGCCTCTTTTTTTCGGATGGAAAAAGTTGTTTTGAATCCATCCATGATTGGCATTTGCACATCCATCAGAATGAGGTCGAAACGAGCCTTCTTGAGAGCGGAAAGGACCTCGTTGCCGTTTTTCGCGACAGAAACTTTGTGTCCGTTCTTTTCAAGGATACGGATAGCCACTTTTTGGTTGATGATGTTGTCCTCTGCCAGGAGTATGTGAAGGTGGCGGGGAGGCTTGCGTATTTTATCCTCGGTGATTAGAGGGACTTTCTTTTTTCCCCGGGTGGGAGTTCCGACAACCAGCATAATGGCATCCAGTAATTCGGACTGCTTGATCGGTTTCGTCATATAAGCTGAAATGCCCAATTTTCGGCAGCGGTCAACATCGCCACTCACGCCGGCAGAGGTGAGCATGATTATCGTTGTTTGAGCCAGAGCTGGATTCTTCTTGATTCGCTCAGCGAGGGTGAAGCCATCCATTTTTGGCATATTGGAGTCGATAACGATAAGAGGAAAAGGCTCGGCGGTTTTCATGGCTTCCTGCATGGCTGTCAGGGCCGTTTGTCCGCTTCTGACAGTTTTGGGCTTCATGCTCCAGTTGATCAGCATCTCTTTGAGGATGCGTCGGTTTGTCGCATTGTCATCCACCACCAGAACAGGGAGATTCTCTAACTCCTTTTGCTCTGCGGGCGACAGCTTTTCTTCTGTTTTTTTCCTCAGGCCGAGACGGACATCAAAATAAAATGTACTGCCCTCTCCCACTTTGCTTTTGACCCAAATCTCGCCATCCATGAGTTCGACAAGTTGTGACGATATGGCGAGACCCAATCCAGAACCGCCTTGCCTGCGGGCTATGGAGCCGTCGGCCTGGGCAAATGGATCAAATATCAGTCGCTGCTTGGCCTCAGGTATTCCGATTCCAGTATCAACGACTTCGAAGCGAAGGCGAACATCTTTTTTTGTCCTTGACTCTTCCCTTGCTGATACCACAATTTCTCCTTTTTCAGTGTACTTGATGGCGTTGTTGATCAGGTTAACAAGAATCTGGCGAAGACGGATTGGGTCGCCGACAACTGCATCGGGAATTTCGGGAGGAATGTGATAGGCAAGTTCCAGTCCTCTATTATGAGCTTCCAGAGCCAGAGAAGAGACAATGTCGCCGATAGTATCTCGGAGATTAAAATTGATCGAATCCAGCTCGAACTTCCTTGCCTCGATTTTGGAAAAGTCAAGGATATCGTTGATTATGGCCATCAATGATTCAGCGGATGATTTGATTGACTCGAGATAATCCCTCTGTTCTGCGCTGAGTTTTGTATTGAGAGTCAGATCTGTCATGCCGAAGATTCCGTTCAAGGGCGTCCGGATTTCATGGCTCATGTTGGCGAGGAATTCACTCTTGGCACGATTCGCTGACAAAGCTTCTTGTCGGGCTGAAACCAGCTCAGTGACATCGAGAATATTGAACAGGACACCGTCATATTTGTCGTTCCGGTAGATTGGTTGAATCCGAAAAATGGTTTCCAGATTACCCAATGGACTTTGTATAACGAGAGGCTCTGAATTGGGATTATCCTTGAAATTTTGAATGGACCTTTTGAGCATACCTATAGACAGGCCGAAGTGAAAATCCCAGATTATTTTGCCTGATACTTCCTTTCTGTCTTTGCCGAAAAGCTTAAGAAAATAATCGTTCACTTCAATAATTCGATCTTGATCATTAGCAAAGATCACCCCTTCTTCCATGTTTGAAATCATGGCTGAGAGTTTTGCGGCCTCTCTCTGTATGGCTTCTTCTGACTTTTTTTCCTCGATGACATATGAAATGTAACTGGATATGGACTGCAGAATAGAAACATCCTCTTTGGTAAACACATTTTTCTCCGTATCCTGGATGTCGAGAATCCCCACCAGGTTGTCTTGAACAAGCAAGGGAATAACGAGCTCAGCTTTTGTTTTTGTCTGATAATAAACAACATAAGACGGTTCTTTGGAAACATCATTGGCCACTATTGTTTTCTTTAATTTGGCCGCTTTGCCGATAAGGCCCACCCCGATTTTCTGTCTATGTCCCTTAGGAGTGGGTGTTCCGGCCTTGTTCCAGCCCACAATATGAACGACTTCATCTGTATCTTCGTCATAGAGATTCACTGAAATTTTATCGTATTCGAATATTTTACCTATGCTTTCGGCTGCAGACATGAGTATTGTTTCCATGTCCATGTTTAGAGGGATCTCATTTTGAACAGCGTGGACTAACTCTAGTTGGGCATTCCGTTTTTTAATGGCTTCTTCAGCTCGTTTGCGCTCAGTGATGTCTCTGTAAATACCATAAATCGCTCTGAGTTCACCATTAACCATAATTGGCGAGGCAAGGACTGATACATCAAAAAGTGTTCCATCTTTATGTCGACGCACATCCTCAAAGGCCACTTTCTCACCTTTGGCCACATTTTTAGTGATTGATACCGCTTTGTCATAATTGACCTCGGGAGCCACAAGTCTATCCAGCAGCTTTCCGGATACCTCCTGAGCAGGATACCCGAATAATTTTGTGAATTCGTCATTCACACGGAGCACGCGGCCGTCTTTATCCGCCATCACAATCGCTTCTTGGGCGCTCTCGATCAGCTGGTCCAGATGAGCTTTCTCGAGCGTGAGCCTTTCTTCTGTCTCCAGCAGTTCTTCATTAGTGCTCTTGAGTTCCTCATTCGTCGCTTCAAGTTCTTCATTCGAGGCTCTTAACTCTTCGGTGGTTGCCTCCAATTCTTCATTCATGGCTCTCAATTCTTCTTCCGAAGACTGTAATTGTTCATTTAAAGTCTGCATTTCTTTGTGTTTCTGGAGCAGGCTTTTACGGGCAAGGTCGATGTCTGTGTGGAGCTTTTTTAAAGACTGAACATCCTTTCCCAGGATGTCAAATAATTCCTCGAATGTTTTGTTTTCTGTTGATTTCTTTTTCGCCATTTCTTTCCTCTGTAAATAAATTCCTGTGTGAAATTGTCTATCTTAACCTGTGATGTGTTATTTTCTGATAAATATGATCGCGGGATGATAGATTCCGAAAAAGGTTTCCATCCTTCGGTGTTTCCGCTGTTCCTAGAACCAATATCCCGTCTTTTTTTAATGAAGAGTGAATTTTATTGAATGTTTTTTTCTGCAGCTCCGGTGTGAAGAAGATAAATAAATTTCGACATAGAATAAGATGGAATTTTCCTGAAATATCCTCACTAATTATATTGTGTTGCCTGAATTTAATCAATTTCCGTATATTATCTTTCGTTTGGAATTCATCCTTGTTCATTTTGACGAAATATTTATCCAAATATTTTTTGGGGATATTTTTTATCTCTTTTTTTTGATAGAGTCCTTGGCTTGCGTGTTTGAGCAAAGCCTTATTTATATCTGTGGCGTGTATTGAAATATTTAATTCCTTTTTTTCCTTTTCCATCGTGTCCTTAAGAATCATAGCCAGTGAATATGGTTCTTGCCCTTTTGCACAACCGATGGACCAAATACGAATTCTTTTTCCTCTATGTGCAGATATTTCTTCAAGCAAGTTCGGTAGAATTTTTTCTTTGAGCGTGATGAATATTCTTTTATCTCGGAAAAAGTCAGAGACGTTTATGGACAGGTCATCCAGAAATTTATGAGATTCTGAGGGATCTTTTTTTAATAATGCCAGGTATTCTTTAAAGCTTTTTGATTTTGTTACCATAAGCCTCCGCTCTAGACGTCTCTGGAGAGTGGCAGCTCGGTACTGTCGGGCATCAAAGCTAGTGACTCTGTTTATTTGAGTGAGTATCCTGCTTAGAGCTTTCTCATCCTCTTTAGGCATCTAAGATTCCATTCGTTCCTTTTTTTTTGGGATTTCAGAAAAACCTGCTTGTTTTTAGATCTATTTTAGAAACAAGATATATGCCAATTTTAGAATGCGTATTTTAACATAACTTTGGGATTTATGCCTCTTTCAATATGGTTGTAAAGGCATCTCCCTTGCCTTGATGGATAAAGCCAGAGTGGAAATCAGATGAAGAGTGTTGGAATGAGATGGGAGGAGGGCCTCATGGCTGAGGCCCTTTATTTCGCTTGGTACAAACTTACATAAAATGGCCCTGAACCCCGAGAGCGAGATTTAAAGTTTTTTTCGTATAATCCTTGGGAACAGAATATGCATCTGCAGGTGCCTGTTTCTCTGCAACTTCCAGGACTTGCATTTCTATGTTTATTTCAGAGCCGAATAGTGTGAGCGTTATTTCAGCAGCAACTTGAAACCCTTCAATAGCTTCCATTTTTTCCATCTCTCTTTTCGAGTCTTCATCGATATTGACTATCCCAAGAATATAATTCACGAAAAATTCCTCCGCTGTTTTTGAATATTTTTTAATATCGAAGGGGATGTCTTTAGTCGTCCAGAGCTTGATTTCATATTTCATCATAATGCCCATTGTGGGGATCATGATCGTCATCTCGAGTTCTGCTCCTTCACAATTCCAGTTGGCGACCTGTTTCTTCTGGCCTCCGATATTGACCTTCACATCGGTTATTTTTGCTGATGATATATGGTTAGCCACCTCCGGAGGGACCATCTCGAGCAGTTTTTCCCGATCGATGTCAGTCGGAAACTCAAAATAAATTTTTTGGGGGTGAACAATGAAGTAAATCCTTTCTTTTTCGCCATCCATAATGATGCTTACCATTTTGCTGTGCTGGACAAAACTGTCTTCTCCGAACCACATCTCCTTGATCTCAACGGTTTCAGGTTTTTTTTCCCCCATCATTTCGAACGCAGCCGTTTTTTCCATTCTTTTCACATAGAGATCTTCATCAGCGCTCAAAAACAGGGAGGCGAGCAGAATCACGACTATGATTAAAATTAGTTTTTTCATCGTTTTCTCCTTACTTTAGTTCTCATTTTTTATTCGGTTGAATATGTTAAACATTTGTGTCTCATTTAGTTTTTTGAGCATGATTTTTCAAAGTTTTAAAATTTTGTTATTTGCTGAGAAAAGGCCAGGGCAATTTCCACCACAGAGGAGTTCCGCTCTGAAAGGGACCGGGCCAGCTGCTTCCTGATCGCTGGAGACTGGGGGAAAAGAGCATCTAAAGCGGCCAGACGGGAATCTGTTGTGGTGTCGCTATCCACTCTGCGCAGAAAATCTGCCAGTGTTTCCTCGTCGGGCAGCTCGACTTGAGAACTCAAGCCTGCGTTTCTCAGTTGCTCCCTCAAAGATTCCTGCCGGAGCAGAGAAACGGCAGTGATCTGGCGGATCTGGCGCACTTCCTGGCGAAGCTGGGTAATCTCTCCGCTTCCTTGCAAGCCTGCATGGAGGAAATACCCGCTTGTTAAACCCACCACCAGAAGAATAAGAGCCAGGGAAAACTGAAACGCAGGCCTTCGCGGCATCAAGCGTTCGAACCAGCCATCCATCAGTGTTCCGAGTTGGGGTCTTGCTTTTTTCTGCTGCATATTTTGTTTGTATTCCTCGAGTGTGGCATAAAAGCGAGCGCGCACGTTATTGCTGGGCTGTTCCTCAGGGAGGACTCCCAGTTTTGTCCAGATCGCGCTCAGGCTTTCCAATTCTTCTCTACACGAGTCACATGCGGTTACGTGCTCCTGAATTTCTTTCCGCGTGACTTCGTCTATTTCTCCGATTAAATAATCAGAAAATTTTCCTTTTATTTGTTTGCATTTCATGATGCTATACCTCCTGAAAGCTCAAAATAAGCTTTCCCTAAGTCTTTGATTGACCGGTGAATCAAGGCTTTGACTGTTCCTATATGGCAGCCCATGAGTTCTGCGATTTCTTTGTACTTGAGATTCTGGAAGCGGCTGAGGATGATGACTTCGCGTTTTTTCAGAGGCAGTTGAGCCAAAGCAAGATTGAGCCGGGCGATTTCCTGCGCCTGCTCCACTTTTTCCGGAGGTGAAGGTTCGTGACTGGGCGCTTCATCCCACTGCTCGCCGAGTGAGACTTCATCCTTTCTTTTTCTCAGGAAATCAATATGGGCATTCCGGGCAATCCTGTAGAGCCAGATAGTGAATTTATTCTGGCCCTGGTAGGAAGCGCGGTATTTCAGGACACGAAAGAAAACATCCTGGACAAGGTCTTCACTGATGCCTCTGTTCCCGGTGAGGCGGAGGAAAAAGTTATAAAGCATCACATGATACCTCTCAAAAAGGACAGCCAGTTTTTCAACGTTTCCATCCCTGACTTGCACCATCAGATGGTTGTCTGACGCTTTGTTCACGGGTGCTCTTCCTCGATTTTGGTCATTTTATTAGTAAAGACTTGATTTCACTAAAAAGGTTACATGAAAGGAGAAAATTTTGCTATTTTTTCTGATAAGGGAAAAAAGGGATAAAAAGGGGATAGACCCTTTTTTTTGTTAAAGGGAGAATACACAGTGTTTAAAATTGTTATTCTGTGAAGTTACGAAAATTATTTTTTCCTTTTCCAATTCCCATCTGTGTATTCTTGAATCTCGATGCTGTATCTCTTCACGAATTTGTAATCGTCTTCCGTGACAACAGAATACGCTTTGCCGTTGTTGAAGAAGAGTAATCCAGCCAGCATTCCCTCTGCCGGGATCGGTGTTTTAAAATGGGCGATGAATTTTCCTTCCTGGTCAAAGAGGTCGAGAAGCGTGTATTCGTCCTCAACGGAATCAACAATCACGGCCAGCCAGCCGTTCTCCATCAATGTGAAAACTTGATAAGCGGGCTTATACTTGGGATATTTTATATTTTTAAAAGCTTTATCTCTTATGTCCTCAGTAAAAAGACTTGGGAGATTCTGGCTGGCTATCTGAACAAAATTCTCTTTATCTTTTTCACTCACCGGAATGGGGTCGTACTCTCTTGCGATTTTTTTGACTAATTGACCATCGGGGGAATATACATTTATCTCGTATTTGTCTGGATAACCCAGGTAAATGAAGTCATTTTTGGCTAATGTGGTTATGGCCTGGGGTCTAAATGCCATAATACTGAATACTTTAGCAATGTATTCTCCCATTGAAGATGCATCCATTCCCATTGGCAGGGGAAATTCGGTTTCAACTTTAAAAAGTTCTACGACTTGATTGAATTTGTCATCAAAAAGGCCGTGAAGTTGGATTTGTTTCTGGATGTTGCCTTCTTCAGATAGAATGAGCTTATTCGCGATGATGAAACCTTTTGAATTGATAAAAGGATTTGAAAATCTTTCTGTCATGCGTATTTGTCTCAAATATTTGCCATCTTTATCAAAAAAGGAAATCCTGTTGTTTGTGGCGTCAATTGTGTAGAGATTGTTGTCTTTGTCAAATCTCACTAAAGACAAACTGCCAAACTCTCCAGGTCCTTGCCCCTTTGTGCCGATGGTGAGGAGATATTTGCCGTCAGGATCAT
>JASFPJ010000093.1:0-10720 GCA_050116035.1 Candidatus Aminicenantota bacterium
GCGGACCCTGGCTTGCTTCTCGCCATGGATAATGTGCCATCCAGATGAAGAACACTTGTTTTTTGCGTTGTTTCATGTTCGATGGGCGGCAATATGTTATCTCGATGAGTGAACCTCAATCCACCTTGAATGACCTCAATCTTTATTTGACTACGGGGCTGGTTATCCATCCTGACGACTCTGTAAAAACAGGCCCCTTTAAAAAGGCCTTCATCCACATATTTTAAAAAATTTGAGGCCGTGACAGGCGCTTTTTTCGCGAATATCTCAACCGCTATATCCCCTCGTTCTGTTTTGATCAACACTCGAGGATTCTTTGTTTCACCTCCGCATAAAAGAACTCCACATAACATTATTAAAATTAGGGTCCGCCAGAATATTTTCATCAGCTTGTTCTCCATAAAAATTATTTAAACAAACTGAATCCCTTTTCCAGGATTATCTTACGTCCACTTCAAGAATACCATAATTAAGACAAACACTGAGGTCAAGCTTTTCGTGCTCAGGATTAATAGAGATGGATGTCTGTTATGTAGTTACAGAAATTCTTCTATCGACGAATAGTATTAAAAGGAATTGATAAATGGGAAAATTCCTGTATGATTTCAAATCGAATTTCGTCGCTGTTAACCTTTACTCATCAATTCAGCGACAAAATTCAAAGGAGGGATATTGCGACAGACGATCTTGACGATGGCTGCAGTCGGGACAGCCAGAATCATGCCACCGATTCCCCACAGCCAGCCCCAGAAAAAGAGGAAAAACAGGACCACAAGCGTGCTCAAACCCAGTCCCTGCCCCATCACCCTTGGCTCCACAAAATTTCCCAGAGTCATCTGGATTGAACCCAGAATGAGGAAAATCAAGAAGGCCGGCCAGAGTGTCTCAAACTGGAATGCGGCGAAAGCCACGGGCAGAGCTGTGGCTATGATGGACCCGATGTTGGGGACATAATTCAGGATAAACGTGAAAAAGCCAAAAACTATGGCAAAATCAACACCAAAAATCAGGAGGACAATTGTGGCAAAAACTCCAGTGGCAAAGCTGATGACAGTTTTAATGAACAGGTATTTCTGGATTTGAGTATCGATATTGTAGATAACATCAGCAATCTGTGAAGACCTCGCATCATCGAAAGAGTTTTTAATTTTGACTTTAAGGTTTCCCCGTCCGGCAAGGATAAAAATAAGAAAAATAAATACCAGAAAAAGATTGGACATGAAAGCAAAAAACGGACCGAGGGAGGAGACAAAAAAGCCCCCTATTTTACTGACATCCAGCTGCCCCACCCAATCCACTGGCTCCCACCCTGGGACGATACGCTGTATTTGTTCCTGAATCGGAGCTAAAATAGAATTGATTTTTTGATTGTAATTCGGAAGCTCTGAAGCGAAAGCCTTTCCACTGGAGTAAAAAAGAAGACCCAAGAGATAAATAATAAAAAAGGCAAATATGATGATAAATATGAGAGAAACAGACTTGGGAATCTTCTTCCGGGTCATGAAATCCAGAGAAGGCGAAAGGACAAAGGACAGAAAAATGGCCAAAACAAACGGGAAAAGAACCGGCTTGGCCAGCCGCAATACCACTCCAGCGATGAAGATGACGATGATGACGAGGCAGGCAACAACAACCTTATTCTCTTTCATGGGTTTTTTTCTAGGCCACATTCATTATAATCCATTCAGGAATGAAATAAAAATGCTCCCTTCCGTCACTTTCCTTATAAGAAACTGATTCCGGAAGTTTGAGCTATCGGTCAGCCAAACGAAACAATCCACTTTTTGAAACACAATGATTTTGTTATTTTTCTAAGGACTCGAGCAACATCCTTAAATACCTCACTCCTAACTCATGAAAGTCATCTTTGATCTTCATGACTCCGCAGATGTGATTCTGACTCCTTGCTAGGAAGATGTTGTGGTAGTAGCGATCTTTAATTAGATATCCCATCGAGGTCTCTTTGATATCCACATTGCTCTTTTTCTCCAGGTATTGCTCGAGCATCTTTTGAGCGTCCTCCTCATTCTTGCCCTCGATGATAAAGCAGTCGAACTCCTGGTCTTTAATCAGGTAGCTTGCGACATAACCATCGTGAAGGAATCCATAGCCCATAAAGTTGCGCAAGATGTACTTTTCGGTGTTCTGGATAAGTCCTTCCTGGGGAAAATGGCTGAGAGCTGGTGGAAACTGGCCTTTGTCCTTGACTCTTTTCACAATCCTGTTGGAAAACGATTTCAGAATCTCATCAGATTTTTCTCCACAATCGAAACAAAGAAGCTTGATGTAGTATCTCCCGACAACAAAATTCAGAGTGCCCTCTTCCAAATACCCCTGGTTTCCTATAGGAATAAACTGGCTCTCTGAAAAACGTTCAGCGCTGTATATGCCAAAAGAATTCTTCTCATTTCCCATGTCATAGATTTCTATGCTCAATGACGCCTCTTCAACCTCCTTGTCTTTCTCGTACTGCCCGACAATCAATTCCTTAAAGTCATAGGCGAGATAGATCTCTGCGGCTCCATTGATGTACTCATACAGGTTTCCAGGAATGAAATTCTGTGGCTCCTCTGAATACTTCCAGTCTTCAACCTTGGGTAAAAGTCCGATAAGAGAAGTCACCTCTTCTGTGTCCAACAGAATGGCTTTACCATTCAAAACAGAAACCAAGATAAACAGGATAAGCGAAATTTTAAAATATTTATTAACCATGCGATTCTTCATCTTTATTACTCCATCCTT
Organism: Candidatus Aminicenantota bacterium; assembly: GCA_050116035.1. Classification (GTDB taxonomy): domain Bacteria; phylum Acidobacteriota; class Aminicenantia; order Aminicenantales; family Aminicenantaceae; genus SOIA01. The sequence continues at coordinate 2,743 of JASFPJ010000093.1, forward strand.
CAAGTTCTTTTTTTCACTATAAGCTCTATTTTCCAGTTTGACAAGTTTTACTTTTCAAAGGCTGGCTCGAAAAATATTGTCAAAATTATGGATAAAGGAATGTGTGGGCAACTCTTTATTGCAACCCATCTGGGTTTGTTGCTATGATTAGGGAAGGAGCTTTTTCATAATGGCGCTGTCAAAAGTGGTTCTTGTTAAGGGGAAAGGAGTTCTGAGCCAGAACAACACTATTGACCAAAAAAAGCTCTCTCAGATGTACTCAATAGGATTCGAGCTCTTATTCAACTCGAACAATCCCCAAGAAAGCCTGCGACATCTTTTCAAAAGCAGCGATACTGTTGGCATAAAAATCAACACCATCGGGGGGAAAAAAATCTCTACCCGCCCGGAAGTCTCTCATTCATTAGCCAAACATCTGGCTGGATCCGGAATCCCTGAAAGTAACCTGATTATCTGGGATCGCACAAACAGGGAACTGAGGGAGGTTGGGTATCGATTGAGTGCCAATCGCAACGGCCTGAAAGTTCATGGCACGGATACTCAAGTCAACTGGGCTGGATACAATTATGATCTTGTATCACACCTGAATATCGGGAGCCGTTTCACAAAGATTCAATCAAATTTCGCAACAGCCTCCATTAGCCTCGCCATACTTAAGGATCACGGGATGGCTGGGATCACAGCAGGAATGAAGAATTACTTTGGAGCCATCCACAACCCGAATAAATATCACGATACCAACTGTGATCCATATGTGGCTGAACTTTTTGAAACGGAGCCTATAAAAAAGAAACATAAGCTCAGTATCCTGGACTGCCTGGTTGTCCAGTATCACAGAGGGCCTTCCTATCATGCCCGGTGGGCCAAGAAATTTGAAGCCTTCATCTTTGGCTTGGATCCTGTGGCCACTGATTTTGTCGGCTGGCAAGTCATCGAAAAACTCAGGGCTGAGAATGGACTTCCTTCGTTGGAAGAAGAAAACAGAGAGCCGAAATACCTTAAGACCGCTGAAAAAATGGATTTAGGGAAAGCTAACTCTAATGATATAAAAGTGGTAGAAGAGGAGCTATGAAAAGGAGACAATTTTTCAAAACTGCCGGAGGGGCTGCTCTCCTGGCAGGTTCTGGCATGTCCTCATTTCTGATGGACCTCCATGCGTTCAGCGGAGAAGCAAATCTATCCCACGTGGAAGCAAGGTATTACAAAAAACACCCGGACAGAGAAATCGAATGTGAGCTCTGTCCCCGCTTCTGTCTCCTGGGAGACAAAGAGCGAGGATACTGTGGGGTGAGGGAGAATCAAGGCGGCACATACTACACATTAGTGTACGGGAAGCTCTGTTCTATCCACGATGACCCGATAGAAAAAAAACCGCTCTTTCACTATCTCCCAGGGAGCCGGGCACTTTCTGTCGCGACGGCCGGGTGTAACGTGAACTGTAAGTTCTGCCAGAACTGGGAGATATCTCAAGTCAGACCAGAACAAGTCCGAAATTATGATGTCCCGCCCGAAAATTTAGTGGAGATCGCCCTCAAGTACCACTGCCCTGTCATCGCTTACACATACACAGAACCGATTGTCTTCTATGAATACATGTATGATACAGCTGTACAAGGTCGCAAGAAAGGAATCCGGAATGTCGTCATCACCGGTGGCTACATCAATCCAGAGCCTCTTGTTGAACTGACAAAGGTTGTGGATGCCATAAAGGTCGACCTAAAGTCTTTCTCCCAGGAATTCTACACTGACTATGTGAGAGGAAAACTGGAGCCAGTGCTCGAAGCCATTAAAATCATCGCTCAAACCAACGTCTGGCTGGAAATCGTCTACCTTGTTATCCCTACACTGAATGACAGCATAGAAGAGCTAAGGGGTGTCTGCCAGTGGATTATGAAAGAGATCGGTCCGGATGTGCCCATTCACTTCTCCCAGTTTCAACCCATGTACCTCGTCAAAAACCTCCCACCAACCCCTATCTCTACACTGGAAAAAGCGCACACAATCGCGCGGCAAGAAGGGCTTCATTACGTGTACGTTGGGAACGTACCGGGTCATCGAACAGAGAGCACATACTGCCCAAAATGTCAAAATATCGTCGTTCAGAGGAGAGGGTATCAAATTCAAAAGGTTGATCTCGTCGCAGGAAAATGCAAAAACTGCTCGACTCCCATTCCTGGGATCTGGAGTTGAAAAACTCACTCCCCCCATTTCTTCTGGGATTTCTCGCTCTTTCCTTCCAAATCTTTTTATTGAGAGAATTTTCCGTTCATTTCTACGGCAACGAAATCACGTTTGGATTCATCCTCTCCGCATGGCTTCTGTGGGGAGGCATAGGGAGTATAACGGCCTCAAAAATCAAATTCTCCCCAACGCGACTTAGTCAAGCCTATTATCTGATTATTATTCTTCTTCCTGTCTGCCTGGTCGGTCTCAGGTTATCACGCTTTCTCCTGAATATTCTTCCCGGAGAGATTACGGGGATTATCCCGATGTTGACCTCCTCACTCATTCTCTCTTTGTGCGTCAGTTTTCCTTTGGGAATTCTCTTCGTTTTCAACACCCATTTCCTGAAAGGAAATCTCTACCAGGTTTATCTTATGGAGTCTCTCGGTTCCTCATTCGCAGGATTATTCGTCTATTTTATCCTTATCCCTTTTTTCTCGAACTGGCAGGGAGCTGCACTCGTTGGAGCCATCGTCGCATCCTTGAGCTACTTCACCTTTGGAGGAAAGAGGCAAAAACTCTTCCCATTGGCTATCCTCATTCTTCTCCTCGTTTTCTCCCTCTTTGATTATCCCAGCCAAAAAATCTATTGGAAGCCTTTCAAACTCATCCAGAGCAAGGATACTCCCTACGGAAAGCTCCAGGTTCTTCAAACAGAGGAGCAGATTTCTTTGTATAACAACAGCCTCCATGATTTTACCTACCCTAACCTGGCTTCCTCCGAGGAATCTGTCCATTTTGCCCTCCTTCAGGAGCCCGAAGCGGGAAATGTATTGCTCATTGGCGGCGGCGCGGCTGGAAGTTTGCGGCAGATACTGAAATATCCCAGGACGCAAGTGGATTATGTCGAGCTCGATCCAGAAATCATTCGCATTTCATTCCGATATTTGCCTGAAAGTGAGCAGGAGTTCCTGAGAAATGAACGGGTTCATATATTTTATCAGGATGGAAGAGCCTTCCTCACCAAAATTAAAAAGTTTTACGATATGATTATCCTCAATCTGCCGGAACCCGCCACAGCCCAGATCAATCGTTTTTACACCAAAGAGTTTTTTCTGAAGGTCAAAGAAAAACTGACTGACGAAGGCGTCTTTTCCTTTCGCGTGCCCTCTGCAGAAAACTACATCAGCCTGGAGCTCCAGGATTTTCTGTCCTCTCTGTATCATACTCTCAAGCAAGCTTTCCCATTTGTTGAAATCGTGCCCGGAGACACGAATATTTTCCTGGCATCTTCTCGTCCCTTAACTGTAGATTTCGAGACACTCAACAAGAAAATCATAGAGTTCAATCTTCAGAACACGTATGTCAGTCCTCAGCTTCTTTTTTCCCGTCTGAATCCGCTCAGAGTGGAGATGATCAGAGACAAAGTGACCACCGGAAAAAAAACAATCAACCTGGACCTCTCCCCTATAAGTTATTTCTATAATTCCATACTCTGGAGCACGCAGTTCAAAGGAATAGAAAAGGCAGTATTCACTTTTGTTTCTTCTCTCCGCTCTTTCTGGTTGCTCGATTTTCCGTTGATACTCTTTATCTTTTTGCTCATCTTTCTCTGGTGGAAAGGGAGAAAATCATTATTCTTCCTTGTTCCTCTCGCTGTTATGGGCTTCACGACCATCGTTGCGGAAATCATCGTGATCATTTCCTTCCAGACTCTGTATGGATACCTCTATCAAAGGATTGCCCTTCTGCTCACATCCTTTATGGTGGGCCTTTTTCTAGGTTCTTTACGTGGCAAGAAAAGAAAAAGGTTTGACCTCAGTCAAATGCTCGTTATCCAGGCAGGTTTTCTTCTCTTAATCCTTCTCTTCCAGACGATATTGAAACTGTATCCTCCTGAAATCTTCTTTTTTCTATTCCTCCTTGCCCTTGGTTTTTTAGGGGGAGATCTGTTCATCGTCTCCAACCATCTCTTCCTGAAAGAAAAGAATAATTATGGATTAGGGTATGGTTTGGATCTCTTGGGCTCTTTTGGCGGCGCACTGGCCGCCTCATCTCTTCTCATTCCTTTAGTGGGACTTCCTCATCTTCTCACTTATCTCTTTCTTCTGAATTCTTTTTGTCTTCTCTTTTTGGTCGGAGGATGGAGAAAAAATTAAAATATTTTGAAATTTTCTTGACAGATTTCTGGAATTATGTTCTACTGTAAAGTAATCTTTTTCTCTATAAATCCTATATTAAATATAGGGATTCGCCCCCTATTTTGAAAGAATGGATTCTCATGAGAATCAGCATATCTAAGAAAAAAATCAAGGATCCTTTTATCGCCAAGGTTGAAGAATTAAGCGGCCAGAATCTCCTCGCCTGCTATCAGTGCGGCAAGTGCTCTGCGGGCTGCCCGGCCGTCTCCCAAATGGACATCCTCCCCAATCAAATCATCCGTTACGCTCAACTCGGTTTCAAGGATGAGCTTCTAAAATCCAAATCCATCTGGATCTGCGCCTCCTGCTTCACATGCAACGCCCGCTGTCCCAAGGGCATCAATATCGCTGAAGTCATCGAAGCCCTCAGGCAAATCTTGCTGCGCAAGAGAGAAGACCACGTCAAAATCAAAGAGCTTACTGATTCGGAGAAAGGTGATGTTCCTCCGATCGCAATCGTCAGTAATCTGAGGAAATTCACATCATAATTTATGGATTATGAAATTTAATAATTTGACTACTCATGCCATAAGGAATCATAATGAAAATAAGCTATTACCCTGGTTGTACTCTGAAAAACAATGCAAAAAATTTTGAAGACTCAACCATATGTTCTCTGAATAAGCTTGGAATACAAGTCGAAGAGCTTCCGCGGTGGAACTGCTGTGGAACCGTTTTCTCCTTAGCCACCGATGATCTGATCCATCATGTGGCTCCCATCCGCAATCTCATCCGGACAAAGGAGTCCAATTCAGACAAAGTCATGACCCTCTGTGCGATGTGTTTCAACACCCTAAAAAGAGCAAACGAGCGAGTCAAATCTGATCCAGAGAGCCTCGAAAAAATTAATGATTTCATGTACAGGGAGAAAATTGAATACGCAGGAGATGTGAAAGTCCTGCATCTCTTGGAATTATTGAGAGATGAGATTAAATTTGAGGCTATCGCTCAGCAGTTAGTCAAGCCTTTAAAAGGCCTTAAAGTGGCGAATTACTACGGCTGTCTGCTGGTCCGCCCCAAAGAAATCGGGATAGATGATGTTGAAAACCCGACAATATTAGAAACTCTCACGACTGTTTTAGGGGCAGATCCCATCGACTTCCCTTACAAAACAGAGTGCTGTGCGGCATATCAGACGGTTGACAAACCAGAAATCGTGGCTGACCGGACATACCATATTCTCACATCAGCTCAGTCACTGGGCGCGGACGTTGTCACAGTAAGCTGTCCTCTATGCGCCTTTAACCTTGACCACCGTCAAGAAGAAACGACCAAACAATACCCTGAATTCAAGAATATCCCTATTCTCTATTTCACTCAGCTCCTGGCGATTGCTTTGGGCTGCTCTGAAGACACATTAGGATTTGACCTGCATTACGTCAACCCAAAATCTGTTTTAAAAGACAAAGGATTGATCTGAGGGCCAAATGGTACAATTTGGAGATTTAAAACCCAAAAAAGGAATAATTCACATCGAAAAGGACAGATGCAAAGGATGTGCTTTCTGTGTGGAATACTGCCCTAAGGATGTCCTTGAATTATCGGAAGAATTCAATGTGAAAGGTTATCATCCTCCGATAGTCAAAAATGAGGATGACTGCCTTTATTGCCAACTCTGCGAGACAATATGCCCTGAATTTGCCATATTTGTCACTCTCAAGAAAGAGGAGGAAGAAGGTGAAAAAGGTGAAAGCAGACCCTAAAGGAGTATTAACCGGCTCTCACTATTTAGATGGAGACTACGCCCTTGCCGAAGGGGCCCTGGCCGCCGGATGCCGATTTTTTGCGGGCTATCCCATCACTCCCTCTACAGAAACCGCTGAAAGATTTTCGGAACGTATTCCTTCTGTGGGCGGAGTCTTCATCCAGATGGAAGATGAGCTCGCATCTATTTCGGCCCTGATTGGAGCAGCTTGGGGCGGGAAGAAAGTCATGACCGTGACCTCTGGTCCAGGTTTTTCCTTGATGATGGAGAACATCGGATTGGCCTGCATGCTGGAAACTCCTCTTGTCATCGCTAATGTTCAGAGAGGAGGACCTTCCACGGGACTTCCCACTCTCACCGGCCAGCAAGACATGATGCAGGTCAAATGGGGGTCGCACGGGGATTACAAAATCATCGCCTTCTCCCCTGATTCGCCTCAGGAATGTTTCGACCTCACCATCCAAGCGTTCAATCTATCAGAAATGTACCGTGTTCCCACTTTTGTTATGACGGATGAGTGTGTGGGACACATGCATGAAAAAGTCGTCATCCCCCCTGCGGAAGAGATCGAACTGGTGGAGAGAAAATGGTACTCAGGCCCTAAGGATAAATATCTTCCTTTTAAGCCGGACAAAGACATGATCCCCTTCATGGTCAAAGTGGGCGAGGGCTACCATTTTCACATCACAGGATTAACGCATGATGAAAAGGGCTACCCTGTCATCAATGCTGAATGTCAGGATGTCTGCGTCCGCCATCTGAATGATAAGATCACGTTGAATGCGGATAAAATCATCCGAACCGAAGAAGAAGAAATAGATAACGCTGAAGTCATCGTCATTTCCTACGGAATCACATCAAGGGTAACAACAAGAGCAGTCCGAAAAGCGCGAGAGACCGGTATAAAAGTGGGGACGATCAGGCTCATCACAGTCTGGCCGTTTCCCGAAAAGCGGATCAGAGAGTTAGCTAAAAAAGTAAAGGCTTTCGTCGTTCCTGAGATCAATTACGGCCAGATGGTCATTGAAGTCGAACGTGCCGCTCAAGGCAAAGCTCCTGCGATCCATGTCCCCCACTGCGGAGGTTGGGTCCACGATCCGGATGATATCCTTAAAGCCATCAAGGAGGCTGCAAAATGAAGAAGGAAGATCGACTTGAAGAAAGAAATCCGATCGAAGATTTGCTGAGGATGGACCGAATCCCTCATATCTGGTGCCCAGGCTGTGGAATAGGAACCGTGGTGACTTCATTCGCTGAAGCACTGCGTAAGAGTGAAATCGACCTGGATAAGGTGGCTGTTCTCTCGGGAATCGGGTGCACAGGAAGAGTGGCTGGTTATGTCAAGCTGGATTCGATTCATACCACGCATGGCCGGGCAGTCCCTGTGGCCACAGGGCTGAAACTGGCCAATCCAGAATTGAAGGTTGTCGTCTTTAGCGGGGATGGAGACATCGCGGGAATCGGCGGCAACCACTTCATCCATGCGGCCAGACGCAACATGGACATCATGATTATCTGCGTAAATAATTTCAATTATGCCATGACAGGGGGTCAGGTCGCGGCCACCACACCCATAGAAGCGAATGCATCCACAGCTCCTTTCGGCAACTTTGAATATCCCTTCAGCCTTCCGTATCTCGCTGAGGCCAGTGGAGCCACTTATGTTGCCCGCTGGACCGCGCTCCACTTGAGAAGAGTGACGAAATCCATACAGGAAGCCCTCGGAAAAAGAGGCTTTTCCTTCATCGAGGTCATCACTCCGTGTGTGACCCTCTACGCCCGAAGAAACCGCCTCGGCGACGGTCTGAATCTCCTGAAATATTACTATGAAAAATCAGAGATTCAGCATGGAGCGGATACACGAACCCTGGATATCAGCTATCAAGGAAAACTCATCGTTGGAAAATTC
>JASFPJ010000094.1:0-10712 GCA_050116035.1 Candidatus Aminicenantota bacterium
AACCTTCCTTCAAATTCTCATTTCAGACCGAATCTTCTCGCTCAATTCGAGACACAAAACAGTCTAGGCTTATCCAGAGCTCTGAATTCCTGGGATGCCCATTGGTTCCACTCCTACTTTCTCTTGAAAGAAGGCAGCAGCGCCCAGGAACTGGAAAAAAAGATCCAATCCTTCATCAAACAAAAAATACACCCTCACAGTTCTTCACAAAATTGGACCTATCTCCTTCTTCCATTGAACAATATTCATCTGAAATCGACGGATGTTCTTAAAAAACTGGAAGAAGGAGGAGATATCAAGTCTGTCTATATTTGTACCTTGATTGCTCTATTTATTCTCTTTATCGCCGGAATAAATTTTATCAACCTCTCTACAGCCCGCTCCTTCACTCGCTCACGGGAAGTCAGTATCCGTAAAGTAGTCGGAGCTTACCGCATCCAACTCGTCAAACAGTTTCTGGGCGAATCCTTGATCTTCACAGCCATATCGTCTATAACAGCTGTCGGATTCGTTCATCTGACTCTCGAGGGATTCGCCAATATTGTAGACAGAGAAATCACAGCCCATTCTATGACCCATTCCGGATTTATTTTGGGGCTTTTTGCGGCTGTAATTCTGGTGGGTCTTTTATCCGGCTTCTATCCCGCTTTGTATATGTCCGGATTCAAGCCGGTGACTCTTCTCAAGGGGGGCCTCCGACAGGCTTCAAAAGGTCTGAATTTGCGAAATTTCCTGGTTGTCTTTCAGTTTGCCATCTCTCTTTTTCTCATCATCAGCACTCTGATCATTTCGGGTCAACTGCATTTGATCCGGACAAGAAAGCTCGGATTCGACCGGGAGCATGTGGTTGTGATCAATTTGACAGACAGTAAAATAAGGCGCATGAGGGATGTTGTAAAAAAAGAGCTGCTTCAGTATCCGGGAATCAAGGGAGTCACATTCACCCAAACACTTCCGACCAACATCAACTGGGATTCCGATTTCGATTTTGAAAGAAGAGGAGACAGAGAATATCCCACCTTTTATTTTTCCAAGGTCGATTATGACTTCGTGGATGTTTTTGACATAGAGATAGCGGCCGGAAGAAACTTTTCCCGTGAAATAGCCTCAGATGTGGCGGGTGGAGGCGCATACATATTAAACCAAACCGCAGTCGAACATTTGGGGTGGAAAAATCCCATTGGAAAGAAAATAGGCTTTCCTGAAAGTGACGACATGGGAACGGTCGTCGGGGTGGTTAAGGATTTTAACTGTCACTCCCTGCATTTTCCTGCCGAACCTGTTGCTCTGATCCTGAATATTACTCCCTGGAACATCTATTTTCTCTCTATTAAAGTGAGACCGGAAAGCATGACCCAGACTTTGGGAGCCATAGAAAAAGCCTGGAAGAAGCATTCCGAAGGGTATCCCTTTGAATATTACTTTCTGGACGAAGCCTATAACAACCTGTATAAATCCGAAATAAGGCTGAATATATTTTTCCGTCTGTTCACTCTGATTGCCATTTTAATTTCCAGCCTCGGTCTCTTTGGATTGGCTTCGTTTACAGCAGAGAGGCGCACCAAGGAAATTGGTATCCGAAAGGTTCTGGGAGCATCCGTCCCCAGCATCGTGTTTCTAATTTCTAGGGGATTCACAAAATGGGTAGTAATGGCAAACTTTGTGGCATGGCCATTGGCTTATTATTTCATGAATAAATGGCTGCAGAACTTTGCCTACCGGATCGATCTGAGTGTCTGGATCTTCATTCTTTCCGGTCTGGCGGCATTGGTTGTTGCCCTGATCACTGTCAGCTACCAATCCATTAAAGCGGCCACAGCCAATCCTGTCGATTCCCTGCGGTATGAATAATAGTTGAAATGAAATTATGTTTTCCGTTCAGAGAATACTTCTATCCAAGCCCCTAAAAACTTATTAAGCTAGTAAAAATCGACCCTTTGTGATTTTTATTCCAATAACAGACCAGGAACATAAACGCGCTAAAATTAACCATATTTATCTGTTTACGTCTGTTTTGGCTTAGTTTGGTTTGGTTACGATAACTATGTCATTCCGTGGAAGTTAGGTACAAAAAGAGTGCCGAGGGCCGGACTCGAACCGGCACGTTGGATAACCAACGAGGGATTTTAAGTCCCTTGCGTCTACCAATTCCGCCACCCCGGCACATTGGATCAGGTGTTCTCAGGGGCTGTTTTATCCTCCCAAAATATAGATGATTTCTCCTTTTTTTTCAATGTAGCCTTCGATTAATTTTCTGTATTGAATTGATAAAATAAAACTGAAATAGAGAAAATTCCGTATTTTGCATAAAGAGAGTGCCCAGACCGACAAAATCATGGAAGGGACGTCTATTCAATCATGCCCGGAATACAGAGCGTTGACTTGTCCCTGGGGAGTGATACAATAAGATTGTTCTATTCAGTCATTAAACACTGAGAAGTCATCACGATGCGTATCATACTCTTTACCGGAAAAGGAGGAGTCGGAAAAACCACTCTGGCCGCCGCCACAGCTCTTCTCTCGGCAAAAAAAGGGGCCAAAACCCTGGTCATATCCACAGACGCGGCCCACAGTCTATCTGACTCTTTCGACACTCCACTCTCCAACGAGCCAAAAAAAATCGCCCCTCATCTGTTCGGACAGGAAATCAACGCCCTGGAACAGATCGAAAAAAACTGGGGAGATATCAAAAGCTATCTCTCAGCCTTGTTCGCTTCCCAGGGAGTGGATGCCATCGAGGCCGAAGAGATGAGTATCTTCCCCGGAATGGAAGAGCTCTTCAGCTTGATGGAGATCAGGAATTACCATAAGACTCAAGAGTATGATGTCATCATAGTCGATTGCGCTCCCACAGCCGACACATTGAGACTTTTAAGCGCCCCTGAAATCACAAATTGGTACCTCAAGCACATTTTCCCGATCCAGAGAACGGCGGCTAAAGCGGTGCGGCCAGTGGCCAACAGAGTCCTCCCCTTCCCTTTCCCTGAAGATAAAGTCTTTGGAGCGATGAAGAAGCTGACTTCCCAGCTTGCAGAAATGAAGGAAATCCTCGATGACCCGAAAAGGACCTCCATCCGCCTTGTTGTCAATCCTGAAAAAATGGTCATTAAAGAGACACAAAGAGCGTTTACCTTCTTCAGTCTCTTTGGATACGCCGTGGACCTGGTCATCGTCAACCGATTGCTTCCGCTTGAGGTCCGGGACACATATTTCAAAAAGTGGAAATCGATCCAGGCCACATACCAAAAAATGATAAACGAATGTTTTTCTCCCATTCCTATCTTGACTGCCGAACTTTTTTCTCAGGAAATCGTGGGAGTCGATTTGCTCAACAACTTGGCAGAGAAAGTCTACGGGAAAAATGACCCGTCACAAATATTCTTCACCCAAAAACCGATTTCCATCGAAAAAACAGATGGCGGGTTTGACCTCTCCCTCCATCTCCCCTTCGTTAAAAAGAAAGACTTGGACCTCTACCAGAAGGGAGAGGACCTTTTTGTGAAGGTGGGAAGTTATAAAAGAAACATCCTTCTTCCTCAGACTCTGTTGAATTATTCCATAAAAGAAGCGAAATTCGATAAAGACATGCTTAAGATAAGCTTTCACCAATAAGGATAAACGAAGGAGGTGAAAAACATGAGCCCGGAGAAAACAAGGGAAATCAAAATCAGTATTCCAGAGGAAATCTTTTCTATTTTCTTTCCTGAAAAGACCGTGGATCATCTCATCAATGCCAAAAAAGAAGCCCTTCTTGCTCTGCGTTCTGTGATAGATTACAAGATCGAATCCCTGGAAAAAAGAGGAGAAAAGAAGTCAGCCAAAGGGAAAAAAATCAAGATCGAATGAAAGAAGAACCAAGACGGATATTCCGGTCAGAAAAATCCTGATCCCTTGTATTGCAACACAGATTAAAAAGTTCATGATTTCGGAATGGCAGACAAGCTGGATGACTCGTCCGTTCTTCCTTTTAATTTATCATTGTTAAATTTTATCCTTAAAATATCTCCTGGTTACAAAAACTGCACATAAAAGAGTGCTTTCGAAAGAGTGTCTGAATGGATGTCTGGAGTTGACCTGATCTTCATTATTTAATTATTATGTTTTTTCAGCAAAAAAAAATATAATAGAAGCCCCAATGGATAGTGAAACAAAGGAAGTGGCTCGGATCTTTCCAAGAAAATTAATATCCTTTGTCCTGAATAGCTTAGACTTTTTGGCTTCCCTCTTCATCGCCCTCCGCATCGGCCCTAACGCTGTGAGCGCCCTAGCACTGGTGGCAGGAGTGGTTGCCGGGGCTTTATTCATCTTTGAACGGCCACTCCTAGCCGGAATCATGATTTCCATATGTGGGATATTCGATATCCTGGATGGGAAAGTCGCGGAAAGCATGAATAAAAAAAGCCTTTTTGGGGCCATATTCGACTCCACTTTGGACAGATACTCCGAATTTTTTATTTTCCTGGGTATTGTCGCTCATTTCAGGAACCACTGGGCCCTGTGGATCACATTAGCGGCTATGCTCGGGTCCGCACTGGTGAGCTACACACGGGCCCGCGCTGAAGGACTAGGTGTAGACTGTCGAGTTGGAATCATGCAAAGAGCTGAGAGGATAGTCTTTCTTGCCTTGGGTGCGGTCCTGGGTTCCCTCTTCAAGGTTTTCGATCCAGCCATGATCGTTGTCCTGGCCATAATCGCGGTGATCTCCCACATCACTGTGATCCAGAGGACTCTCTATGTCAGAAAAGTCGAAAATGCGAATAAGCCCGAAAAGGAGGTCTGAGCGAATGGGCAAAATTAGAGTCGGAATAATAGGCATCGGAAACTGTGCGTCTGCATTGATCCAAGGTGTTGAATACTATAAAAAAGCCAGAGAAACAGACAATATTCCGGGAATCATGCACGTCAACTTGGGCGGATACTCGATCAGCGACATCGAATTCGTTTCTGCCTTTGATATCGATAAAAATAAAGTGGGCAAAGACCTGAGCGAGGCGATTTTCACTTCTCCGAATAACACCTCCCAATTTGCCAAAGTTCCTCATCTCAAAGTCAAAGTCGCACGGGGGATGACTCACGACGGCCTCGGAAAATACCTTTCTCAGATCATTCAGAAAGCTCCGGGTTCCACCGCGGATGTCATCGGAATCCTCAAAGACACTCAAACCGATATTGTCATCAATTATCTCCCCGTTGGAAGTGAGGAAGCCACAAAATGGTACATTGAGCAGGTGCTGAAGGCGGAATGCGCCTTTATCAACTGTATTCCTGTTTTCATTGCCAGCGAGAAATACTGGCAGAAAAGGTTCGAGGAGAGGAACCTTCCCATCATTGGAGACGACATAAAATCTCAATTGGGAGCCACTATTCTCCACAGAACTCTGGTCAATCTTTATCTCGACCGGGGAATGCCCATCGACAGAACCTACCAGCTCAACACCGGCGGAAACACAGATTTCCTGAACATGCTGGAAAGAGAGAGGCTTCATTCCAAAAAAATATCCAAGACTGAAGCTGTCACTTCCCAGATTAAAGCACGAAGACAGGATATCGACGAGAAGGATATCCATGTTGGGCCGAGCGATTATGTGCCCTGGCAAAAAGACAATAAGGTGTGCTTTTTGAGGATAGAGAGCCGTCACTTTGGAGATGTTCCGATGGTTCTGGATTGCAGGTTGTCCGTCGAGGATTCCCCAAACTCTGCAGGTGTTGTCATCGATGCGATAAGATGCTGCAAGTTGGCCTTGGATAACAAACTCTCTGGCGCTCTGAATGCGCCTTCATCCTACTTCATGAAAACACCGCCTCAACAGTATACAGATAGTGAAGCGAGAAGGCTGACTGAAAAATTTATAAATAAATACGGAAAGAAGGCCAGCCCAAAAAAAACGCCACCAAAAAGAGGCCCAAGGAAAAAATAAAAAGCTTTTAAAAAGGGAATCTGTAATTTATGCTCAGTAATTAAGTAACACTTTTATTAATGATGCTGAGGATAAAATTGTCATTGCGAATTTAGTGAAGCAATCTCATTAACCTGTCAATGCGAGGAACACAGTGACGTGGCAATCTCGTATAGAGGAATTACACCATTACGGGAATGAATATATCCTTTTTTATGAAATTGCCACGCTTCACTCGCAATGACATCTAAAAAATGTTACCAAATTCCTGAGCACGAACACCTATCCCCTTTTCTACATTTTCGCTTTTTCCATAAGATTAATTCACAAAAATCAGTTGATAAATGGGAAGCATCACGTCAAAATAAGATACTCAAATCCGCTTAACTCCAATAGAGTGCAATTGTCCAGAATGAATAAGAAAATAATAATCCTCTTATCTTTAATGTTTGTCCTTTTTTTCTGGATTCAAGCTTGGGGCGTCGAAACAGGTGAGATCAAAGGAAAAGTCGTGGAGGAAAACGGAGAAGGCTTGCCAGGAGTCGAGATAACAGCCCAGAGCCCCCGCCTTCAAGGAAAAAGGACGATTCTTTCATCTCTAACCGGGGATTTTCATTTCCCGATCCTCCCTGTTGGAAAATACACGTTAACCTTCAAGCTTGAAGGATTCAATCCGGTTACACAGGAAAACGTCATTGTCCGCCTCGGACAAGTGACCAACCTGAAAGTCACTATGGAATTATCAGAGATACGAAGAGAAATCGTTGTCACGGCAGAACTTCCTCTGATCGATAAAACGTCTACAGACACAAGCTTCCATCTCACGAGTACAGACCTGGAAACAATCCCCTCCCAGAATCGAACCGTCGTGGATGCAGTCAAGATAACTCCTGGAGTGACAGGCGTCCGCATCAACACTCGCCGCGGAACAGCCACTCAGGGTCTCCCCAGCTTCAGGGGAGAAGGCGAAGAAGGGACAAACTGGATTGTGGATGGCCTCTCCATCAGCGGAGTGAGGTTGAGGAATGCGGGAATGCAGCTCAATTTCGATTCTTTAGACGAAATCCAGATTATATCCGACCCCTTCAGCCCTGAGTTCGGCTCCGCTTACGGCGGCATTGTGAACATGGTCACTAAAAGTGGAAGCAATGATTTCTCTGGAGAAATCTCTCTCGTTTTCACGGAAAAAAGCCTGCAGGCCCCTCGAGAGGACCAGCTCTCTGTTGTGAGTGAGCCCGACTCATTCTCGAACGCAGATTGGTATTTCAATCTGGGCGGTCCCTTCATCAAGGATAAGCTGTGGTTTTTCCTATCCAACAACTTCTTTATCGATACAGAGCAAACAAAAGACGGCTATGTGGATTATCTCTCTGTTCCCGGCGGTAGTTTAACTCAACGAAGCAACAATCTCTTTGCTAAGCTGACTTTTGCCCTCAACAGCAACCACAACCTCTCCCTGACATCCATTTTCCATAAATCCCTCAAGCAGAGCGGCGGAACAGGCATTCCGGAGCTCTTCGAAGACAAAGATTTCTCTGACCTTATATTCAGGCTGAATTACAAGGGGATCCTCAATTCTTCAACGTTCATCGAAGCTGGACTCGGCCATGTTAGAAGAGACTCTTTCCTTGAGCCTCTCGATAAGGACCTTGGGCCAGCCCAGTACTACATTGAGGATCTGGCACGGAACCTCAATAATTCTTATGGAAACGTGACTGATGACCAAAAGCGTCTGGATTTTAACATCAAGCTGACAAAGCATTATGAAACAGAGACTTTCGGCCGTCACGAACTCAGCTTAGGTTTTGAATACTACAGCTTTTCATCACATTTCAGGGTGGATTTTACAGGAAAGGATGAAGACCTCTTTCCTGGCAACGGTTTTGATAGTGGGACAAAATATTATTTCGACACCTGGTCTGGAGGGAGTGGAACACCCACTTTCTTTTACGAGTACGGAGAGTTCGATTTCATCAACTCAGCAAGGGGAATTGGCGTATTCCTCAAGGATAAAATGACCTGGGGCCGGTTCACCTTCATGGCAGGAATCAGAAGCCAGACCCAGCTCTGTCGGGACAATAACGAAGAAAAACTCTGGTACTGGAATCTCCGCGATTTTTTCTCACCTCGTTTTTCTCTGGCTGTAGACATCACGGGAAACGGAGTCAACATCCTCAAGCTCGGATGGGGAAGATTCTCAGACGTGATCACCACTATGCCCCTCGGCTTGCTCAATTCCGGGGCCGGATTGACCTTCCGCACCTATCGCTGGCAGGGATCCCTCAGTCCTTCTGAGAGTGAAATTCATGATCCATCAAACTGGCTGTTTGAAACAGAACAAGGCGCTCAACCCTTCGAGATCGAAGAAGGCCTGAAACCGAATTTTCTGACTCGTTATCTCATCGAGTTCGACAGGAAATTGGGACACAGTTGGGCCTTCAAAGCCCGCTATGTCTACACAAAAGCCGAAGATTTGCTCGAAGTTCTGGCTGTTATCGACCCTGCCACTGTGTATAAGTTCCTGTATGATAATTTCGAACATAAAAGAAGACACTACCAAGGTCTTGAATTCGAGCTGAACGGTAAAATTGGACAGGATTTCTTTCTGTTCGCTTCCTACAGCCATTCTTTTGCCAAAGGAACCAATCCGGGTCAGTCAGAGACAGGCTCATGGTCCCAGGAAGAGGGGAGCACGAATTACATCGGACTTTTCGGAAATCATATCTATATTCCTGACATTCCTGGACTTGAGGATGAAAAGGCCTATTATGACTGGGCTCTGGCTGGATTGGGCGGAAGAGGGATTGGAGATGAAGACTGGTACGGAAAACTTCCCTACTCTGTGGACCACAACTTCAAAGTCAGTTCCATCTTCTTTGCTCCGTATGGCATCACTCTCTCTGCCGCCTTTGAATGGATTTCCGGGTATTACTGGGAAAAGTTAGGCTATGTGCCGTTTTTCGGGGGTTACTATTCTTTTCCAGAAAAAAGAGGAACGAGAGAGACAGGCCCTCATGCATACCTGGACCTGGGCATTGAAAAAAAGTTTTCCCTTCGAGGCCTTCGCCTCTCTCAAAACATGGCCTTCACTCTCAGAGTTGACATCTTCAACCTTCTCGACAGCCAGAAACCCATCTCCCATGTTAAAGAGGATATTCCCATTTTCGGAGAGGTCTGGAGCCGACAGCAGCCACGCCAGGCCAGAGTCACGATCAAGATCAAATGGTAAAAAAGGTAGAGGTCTTTAGGCTCAGTAATTAGGTGGCACTTTTATCATGATAATGAGGATAAAAATGTCATTGCGAGTGAAGCGTGGCAATCTCTTTAAGGAAAATGCATTTCTTTTGATGAGATTGCTTCACTCCGTTCGCAATGACATTATAAAAACGTTATCGAATTATTGAGCTAGTACACCTGTCTTCTTTTTTATTCGACTGTGACACTCTTTGCCAAATTTCTCGGCTGATCCACATCGGCTCCCCTTTTGGCAGCGATGTAATAGGCAAAAAGCTGAAGAGGAAGAGTGGTCAAAAACGGTGTGAAAAGAGGGTTGGCAGAAGGAACAGGGATGACCCTATCCACTTTATCCTGAATCTCCTTATCACCTTCAGAAGCCACGGCCAGGATGTACCCCACTCGTGTTTTAATCTCAGATATATTACTCAGCATTTTTTCATACACTTTATCTTTAGGAATGACAGTCATTGTCGGCATTTTTTCGTCGATAAGGGCAATAGGACCGTGCTTCATCTCCCCGCCTGGATAGCCTTCCGCATGAATATAGGATATCTCCTTGAGTTTCAGGGCTCCCTCAAGAGCCACAGGAAAATTGATGCCGCGTCCTAAATACAGGAAGTGGGAAAAAGACACAAATTCCAGAGCGAGGTCTTCAATCTCTTTGGCTCGATTGAGAATCTTCTCCATTCTGTGAGGAATCCTCTGCAGGTCTTCTATCAAAGGCAGACTGGCCTTCTCATCTATTTCCCCCTTGATCTGGGCCAGATAAAGCGCGAGGAGGGCCAGGGCTGCCATCTGAGCCGCAAAAGTTTTTGTGGCGGCCACTCCGATTTCAGGGCCTGCATGAGTGTAAAGAACTCCATCCGTGGTTCGAGCAATCGAAGATTTGACCACATTGCAGACGGCCAGAGACAGGGGTTTCTGTTTTTTTGCAGTCCTCAGCGCAGCCAGAGAATCAGCCGTTTCGCCGGATTGAGAAATGACGACCACAAGGGCATCTTTATCCAGGATGAAGTCCTTGTACCGGTATTCGGAGGCATACTCCACATCCACAGGAACTCGGGCCAAAGTCTCGATAAATGACTTGGCCACGAGTCCGGCATGGTAGGACGTTCCGCAGGCGATGATCACAACCTTGTTTATTTTTTTTAAAGCTTGCGGAGCTATCCCCATCTCCTCAAGGAATACCTTCCCAGAATCAAGGGAGGTTCTTCCCTTCAGGGTGTCTCTCACGACCTGAGGTTGTTCGAAAATCTCCTTGAGCATGAAATGCTTGAAACCACTTTTTTCGACCATCAGGGGACTCCAAGAGAGTCGCTCTGCTTCTTTATTCAAAGATTTCCCTTGAAAGTTTAAAAATTTCGCTCCCTGAGAATCCAGAATGGCGATTTCTTCGTCTTCAAGAAAGACAATCTTTTGAGTGTGGCTGAGAAGAGGATTGAGGTCAGAGGAGATGAAATGTTCGCCATCTCCCATACCGACAACTGCGGGAGGACCGACTTTCGCCGCGACGATTTTCCCCATATCCTGAGTGGAAATAACGGCAATCGCATAGGCTCCTTCGAGCTCTTGAACAGC
>JASFPJ010000095.1:0-10557 GCA_050116035.1 Candidatus Aminicenantota bacterium
AAAGTGTATGCCGCGTGTAGCCATGCGGTTTTATCCGGACAGGCTGTTGAAAAAATTAATAATTCAGAGTTAGAAAAACTGATTGTCACCAACACGATTCCTTTAAAAGAAAATGCGAAATCGTCAGATAAATTCGTATCTCTCTCTGTTGCCCCTCTTTTTGGAGAGGCCATCCGGAGAATCAACAAGGGGTATTCTGTGAGCTCTTTGTTTATTTGAGGAGGAAGAAAGATGAGTTTTAAGATAAAAGGCGAGAAAAGAGATGTTTTCGGGAAGAATGCCTCACGTCGCTTGAGACGAAGTGGGTTGATTCCCGTCATTCTCTATGGGGCAAAGGATGACAATGTTCCTTTGACTCTCGAAAAGACGGATCTCTTTATGATTTTGAAAGCTGAAACAGGCGAAAATACTGTTTTTGAAGTCTCGTATAATTCAGAGACAAGGAATGCAATGATAAAAGAATTGCAGCGGAACCCTGTTACGGATGAGATACTTCATGCGGATTTGATTCAGATCGCCATGGATAAGGTTGTTCGGGTATCTGTTCCAGTGGTTACAGTGGGAGACGCGATAGGCGTCAAGACAGAAGGAGGGTTTGTTGACTTCATCACACGAGAAATCGAGATAGAATGTCTTCCCAAGAACATTCCTGAAAACATCGAGATAGATATAAGCGAACTCCATCTCCGCCAGTCCTTAAAAGTCGGTGATATTGTTGTTCCCAGTGAGATTACGTTGGTGAGCGAGCCGGATACTATACTGGTCCATATCGAAGTGCCGACTAAGGAAGAAGAAATAGAAATTGAAGAGGAAGAGGAAGAATTGATTGGCGAAGAGGAAGAGCCTGAAGTCATCAAGAAGGAGAAACCCGAAGAAGAAGTGACAGAAGAGAAGAAAGAAGGAAAGAAAGAGGAAGAGAAAGAAAAAATAGAGAAAAAGCGAGAGAAAGAGAAGGAGTAGTGTTTGTGGGCCGTTGTTGGGTTGGGAAATCCTGGAAGACGCTATTCTGGGACCAGGCATAATGTTGGCTTCACTTTTGTGAGACGTGTGGCCAAGGCATGGGAAACAAAGTTGAGGAAGAGAAGGTTCTCATCGAAAATTGCTGAGATTGAAAGGGAGAGGGAGAGAATCATGCTGGCTCTTCCTCAGACTTATATGAACAACAGCGGAGTGGCTGTGAGGCGAATCATGGAAGGACGGAATATTAAGCCCGAGAAGCTTCTTGTTGTGTATGATGATCTGGATATCCCGTTGGGAGAAATCAGGATCAGAAAAAGAGGAAGCTCAGGAACACATAAAGGAATGAGATCTATCGTTCAAGAAATAGAAACCACAGAATTTATGAGAATGAGAATCGGCATAGGGCCTCTGCCCCCTGAAGAAGATGCGGTTGAATATGTACTCTCTTGTTTTAATGAGACAGAGGGCGTTCTTCTGGAAGAAGGCTTGAAGAGGGCCGGTGAAGCGCTGGAGATGATTCTGGACAACAGAGTGGAGGCCGCCATGAATATGTATAATCAGAGAGGAAAAACCACCACTGGTTAAAGAGTGAAAAAAAGAAGCTCCTTGTTCCTTCTTTAAGAAGAAGGAGCTGTGAATCCATAAGGAGGTGTCGATGACACAATACGAAACAGCATTTCTCCTATCCCCGAACTTAGAAGAAGAAGAGACTGAAAAAATCATTGGGCAAATGGTTGAGGTCGTTTCTAAAAAGAAGGGGAAAATGATCAATGAGGATAGATGGGGGAAGAGAAAATTAGCTTATCCCATCAAGAAATTTGAAGAAGCATTCTACGTCTTTTTCCTCTATGAGGGGGATTCGGATATCCCCTTTGAACTGGAGAGACGCTTCAAACAATCAGAAGCCGTCTTGCGTTACCTGACGGTGAAAAAAGAGCCGAAAAAAAGCGTCCGCCGGAAGAAGAAGGCCGATTCGATGGAAAAAGGAAAAGAGGCTACTCAGGAAGAGAAAGCGCTTGAAGGTGAAACGGCTGAGACTGTGACTCCTGAAAAGGAAGGCATAGAGGAAAAAGCGCCTGAAGAAGCAAAGGAGGCCGCAAAAAAAGTAGATGTCAAAGAGGATGATGAACCTGAGGATAAGAAAAAAGCGGCTCGCAAAAAAGATAAAGTGGATAAAGAAGAAGAGGTTGATAAAGAAAAAACGGGGGACGAGAAAGCTCCTGGAAAAGAAAAAGTGTCGGCTGAGAAGAAAGAGGTGGCGCTGAAGGATGTTGCTCCCCCAGATGAAGAGAAGGAGGAAAAATAACATGGCGCGGGAACAGAGAAGTGAGAGAAGTTCATTCCGGAGGTATTTTCCACCCAAAAGAAAATTTTGCCGGTTTTGTCAAAGGAATGTCAAAGAAATTGATTATAAAAATGTTGACATCTTGAGGAAGTATATTCTGGAGAGAGGCAAGATCTCTCCTCGGCGTATCACTGGCACATGTGCTTATCATCAGAGGAGGCTGTCGACTGCGATAAAGAGAGCTCGCATGCTCGCACTGCTTCCATTTATAGAAGATTAGAGATAGTATGGGATCGGAGGAAAAATGAGAGTCATCTTAAAGCAGGATGTGGAGAATCTCGGAAGAAAAGGGGATATCGTTAACGTGGCCCCTGGATATGGGAGGAATTACCTTATTCCTCACAAAATAGCTCTGGAGGTGACCCCCTCGAACATGAAAATGATTGAGATCGAGCAGCAGGCATTGAAGAAAGAGGTGGAGAAAGAAAGAGCCTCCTATCAAGACCTGATTGAGAAGCTCAATGAAACAACCCTTTCTTTCAAGAGGAAAACCGGAGAGAAAGATGTCATTTTTGGCTCAGTGAGTTCGGCGGATTTAAAAGACTCCCTTCAAGAGTTAGGTTTTGAAATCGATAAAAAGAAAATACTGCTGAGTGAACCGATAAAACGGTTGGGCAATTACACTGTGCCGATTAAAATCTTCCATGAGGACCGGGCAGAAGTCAAGGTGGAAGTGGCCAAAGAGGGAGAAGAAGTCCCGGAGAAGAAAGAAGAAGAGAAGGTCGCAAAGGAGAAGCCAGAGGAAGGAGAGGAGGCCAAGAAAGAGCCAGAAGAAAGACCGAAAGAAGAAGAGATCGAAATCCCAAAAGAGGAAAAAGAAGAAAAAGAGAAAATTGTGGAGAAGGAAGGGCCGACAGAAGAGGCAAAGATCGTTCCAGAGGCGGATAAGGATGAAGAAGCTGTAATAAAAAGTGAGAAAAAAGAAGAAGAGGAAATTACTGAAGAGGAAGTTGAGAAGCCTGAAGAAGCGGAAACTCCAGAAGAAGGGAAAGAGGAGGAGCCAAAAAAACAGGAAGAAGCATCGGAAGCGAAAAAAGAAGGAGTCGAAGAAGAAATTCCTGAGCCAGAAGGAAAGAAGCGGAAAAAAGAAAAAGGGAAAGAGAAGGAAAAAAAGAAGAAGAGTTGATTCTAGAAATGTGGCCTGTCCCCTTTTTAGAGGAATATCTAAGGGGGCGGCCGATTTGATGAATAATTCAAGGTAAAAAAGGAGAGGATAATGGAAGTCGACTCGATGTTGTTGAAAAAAGCTCCTCCTCAGAGTATAGAGGCTGAAAAGACTGTCCTGGGTGGGATACTTTTGAACAACAAAAACCTCAATGTTGTTCTTTCCATTATTACTCCAGAGGATTTTTACAGGGACGCCAATCGCAGGATTATCGGGAAAATCGTCTCCTTGGTCGATAAAGGCAAGCCAGTCGACGTTGTCACTTTGAGTGAAGAACTTCAAAAAGAAGATACTCTTGAGGAAGTGGGGGGAGCTTCCTATATTTCTTCTCTGTTGGATGGCGTTCCCAAGAGCTTGAACATCGAATTCTATGCGCAGATCATCAAAGAAAAATCTCTTCTCAGGCAGCTCATCTTATCCTCGGCAAAGATTATTTCCTCGAGCTATGAGCAAAGAGAAGATGCGGACCAGCTTTTGGATGAGGCTCAAGCCGCGATTATCGAAGTCGCCGAACAGCGCGTCAAGCCAGGGTTTGTTTCAGTGAAATCATTAGCCTCCCCCGCATTGGATATGATTAAAATCCTCCATGACCGAAAAGAAACAGTGACTGGAATACCTACGGGATTCCGGGATCTGGACGGCCTCACTGCCGGATTTCATAACTCAGAGTTTATAGTCATTGCCGCACGGCCTTCGATGGGTAAAACAGCGCTGGCCTTGAATATTTCCCAATATGCAGGACTCAAGACGGATTATACGATCGGATTCTTTTCTCTTGAGATGGCCAAGGAACAGCTTATGGTTCGGTTGCTGTGTGCTGAGGCCCAGTTGGACATCAAAAAGGTCAGGACTGGTTTCATAGGAGAAAGGGATTTCGAAAAACTGAAACTGAGTGCAGCAGCCTTGTCAAGTGCCAAAATATATGTGGACGAGACTCCTGCACTGACAGTCATGGAGATGAAGGCCAAAGCGAGACGGTTGAAAATGGAGCAGAATCTTGATTTGGTGTTCATCGATTATATCCAGCTCATGCGCCCCGGAAGCCGGTTTGAGAACAGAGTTCAGGAGATGTCCTATATCTCGCGGTCATTAAAAGAGCTGGCAAAGGAAATCAAGATCCCTGTTGTCGGAATTTCCCAGCTCAGCCGTGCACCTGAGAAGGGACGGCGAGAGCCGATTCCGCAGCTTTCTGACCTGAGAGAGTCAGGAGCCATCGAGCAGGATGCCGATGTTGTGATTTTCATCTACCGCCCGGAATTCTACCATCCGAATGATGAGAATATCCGTGGGATTGCAGACGTCAATGTTGCCAAGCAGAGGAATGGTCCCACAGGAAGAATAAACCTTGCCTTCATACGAGAGTACGCTCGTTTTGCGGATATGGAGTTTCAGTCTTTTCAGGGCTAAAAATGTTTCCTCGAGTAAAATCGCCGCTTTTTTACATCAATGCCTTTTTTGAAGAAATGGGTGAAGTCGGCCTGCTCACATTCAAAACGTTCAAAAGTCTGTTTAAAAGGCCATGGGAAAAAGGCATCTTCATCCAACAGCTTGAAGAGGTGGGGGTCCGTTCTTTGCCTGTGGTTTCATTGACTGCAGCCTTTGGCGGGCTGGTTTTTGGGCTCCAGACTTATATCGGCTTTCACCGATACATCGGACCCGGGTCTGAAACCTACGGGGGACCGATCATCTCGCTCGGGCTGTCAAAAGAACTCATTCCAATTCTTGTTGGATTGATGGTCACGGGCCGCGTGGGATCGGCAATGGCGGCTGAGATCGGAACGATGAAGATTACAGAGCAGATTGATGCCCTCTTCAGTTTGGGGGCCGATCCGATTCGCTACCTCGTGGTTCCCCGAACCATCGCCTGCTTCGTGATGCTTCCTTTGCTGACGATATATGGGGACATCATCGGAATAGCAGCGGGTTTTTTCTACAATGTTTATTTGATGGGAGTGAACAGAGTCCTTTACCTCAGGAACATTTTGCTGTATATGGAAATGTGGGATGTATTCAGCGGCCTCATTAAAGCCTCAATTTTTGGAATAATCATAGCGTTAGTAGGCTGCTGGCAGGGGCTAAAAACAGAGGGGGGAGCGGAGGGTGTGGGCAGAGCGACAACCCGGACAGTCGTGATCGCCAGCATTCTTATTTTAATCATCAACTTTTTTCTCAGCAAAGCTCTCCCTGCGGATATATGATAATGATTCGAGTCGTTGACCTTCACAAGTCTTTTGGTGACAATAAAGTCCTGCAAGGAGTGAACTTGCGGCTTAGAAAAAAGGAGACTCTCGTCATCATCGGTCAGAGCGGGTGCGGGAAGAGCGTCCTTCTCAAGCATATCATGGGACTTCTCAAGCCCGACAAAGGAAAGGTTTACGTGGATGGAGTGGATATCACTGTCCTCGATGACGATGAGCTCCACAAGATCACCCGAAAATTCGGCATGCTGTTTCAAGGAACCGCCCTTTTTGACTCCCTGACAGTCGGTCAGAATGTCAGCTTTGGCCTGGAAAGATACACGGATTACTCGAAGGAAAAGATCAAAGAAATGGTGAGGGAAAACCTGGCCAAGGTTGGATTGAGGGGAATAGAACATCTCATGCCGTTCGAACTCAGCGGAGGCATGAGAAAGAGAGTCGGCCTCGCTCGGGCCATCGCATACAATCCGGATATCATACTTTATGATGAGCCCTCCACAGGGATTGATCCCATACGGGCCGATGCCATCAATGATTTGATCATCAGGATGAAAAAGGATATGGACGCGAGCGAGCTCATTATTACACATGATATGGTCAGCGCATACAAGGTTGCAGACAGGATCGGCATGCTCTATGAAGGAAAAATTATTGAGATGGGAACCCCTGAAGAGATCAGGAGTTCGAAAAATCCAGTTGTCCAGCAATTCATTCACGGAAGTGCCGAGGGGCCTATTGAAAATTGGTGAGAAAAGATGGTAAAAAGGTGAAGACGCAGGAATTTCTCTCTGAATAAGGGAGCATGATGAAACGAGAAATAAAAATCGGGATATTCGTTACGATCGCATTGCTTATAGTCGCCACCTTTATATTTATTGTGGGAGACTTGGGCGTGTTGTTCCGGAAGCCCGGTTATTCCATCTTTGTGATGTATGAAACTGCGACTGGGCTCGAGAAAAGAGCCGTGGTGAGGATGGCCGGAGTGAAAGTGGGATACGTGAAGGATATCAAACTTAAGGGAAGAAAAGCTGAGGTGGAGTTAATCATCAACTTCGGAATCCCGATTCCAGTGGGGTCGGAAGCCACCATGGCTTCAATCGGGCTTTTGGGAGAAAAACACATTGAAATATTGCCCGGCGAAGAGGAAGAATTCGTGAAGGCGGGAGATACGATATCCGGTGTCCCCCCCGTGAGTTTTGACCAGATGGGGACGACTCTGCTGGCCATTGGGGACGAGTTTAAAGGAATCGCTCAAATCATCAGTGAGATGATCGGGGGGGAGGAGTCGAAGAATAATTTCCGGGATACTCTCGAGAACCTGGCGTTGTTTTCTGAAGAATTGAATGAGTTCTTACGCACAAACAAAGAGGAAGTTCAGAAAGGGCTCCAGAGCTCTCAGCAAGCTGTCCAGACATTTGAGCAGAACGTGGAGCAGGTCTCCACGAATCTGGATGAGTTGATCTCTGTTCTTAAAGAAGCAGTTGAAGAGAGTCGCGAAGACATCAAGATAAACATGGAAAGTATAAAGGAATTGATTAAAAGCATTGAAAAATCTCTAAAACTTTTAAACGAGTCTTTGGAGAAGATCAACAAAGGAGAAGGAACACTCGGGAAGCTTATTCACCAGCCTGATTTATACGAGAGAGCAGAAGGTGCAATGGATGATCTGGAAAACATCATTAACCCGATTTCAGAATTGAAGCTCATTGGCGGGCTCAGTGCAGAGTATTATGCGGATAGTGATTCGCTGAAAGGGTATTTTACGCTCGAGATATGGCCCGAAGATGACAAGTTTGTATTGAGTCAGATTGTGTATGATCCCTGGACAGAAAAGCTTTTGTTTTCCGCTCAAGGAGGATTGCGGTGGGGAAATTTTGCTCCGAGGCTCGGGATTATGGAATCGAAAATAGGGGCGGGGATTGATTATTACACGCTAAAGGATAGGTTGAGATTCAGCCTGGAAGGTCTCGATTTCTACAGGAATCAGTCCCCCCAGGTCAGGTTTCGCGCAAGATATTCCCCTTTTAAATATTTCCAGCTTCTTCTCGGGCTCGATGATTTCACCCTTGCTTTAAACAGAGAAGTGTTTTTCGGCATTGAATTTGGATTCAAATGAAAGTCAAGACAGTATTCATCTGCCAGAATTGCGGTTCCCATTCGCCGAAATGGATGGGGAGATGCCCGGGCTGCGGGGAATGGAACACGCTGATCGAGGAGGTGGAAGAAGAAGCTCCGGAAGAATTTTCTTTCCCCCCTTCTGACCCTGTCCTCTACAAAGATATCAAAGAAGCCAAAAAAGAAAGAATCGCAACCAGCATCGAGGAACTGAACCCCGTATTCGGAGGAGGCGTCGTATTGGGCTCGCTGGTCTTAATCGGCGGAGAGCCCGGAATCGGCAAATCAACCCTTCTGCTTCAGATGAGCCGGGACTTTGCGCTTCAGGGAGAGAAGGTTTTGTATGTCTCTGGAGAAGAATCTCTGGAGCAGATCAAAATTCGAGGGGAGAGACTTGGCCTTCGAAACGGAGACCTGTATCTTTTGGCAGAAACCAACCTTGAACGTATCATTTCCCATGCCGACAAGCTTGCTCCTCAAGTTCTCGTGCTGGATTCTGTCCAGACTGTATTTTCTTCAAAACTTTCTTCGAGTCCTGGCACGATCAGTCAAGTCCGAGAAGTGGCCAATCAGATTTTTCGGTTTGCCAAAAAAAGCCAGATTTCCTCTTTTTTAATCGGGCACATCACGAAAGAGGGGTCACTCGCGGGCCCCAAGTCTCTTGAGCACATGGTGGATGTGGTCCTGTATTTCGAGGGAGAGCGGGACCACAGTCATCGGGTGCTCAGAGCCTTGAAAAACAGATTTGGGCCTGTCTCGGAACTGGCTCTGTTTGAGATGGGAACCCAGGGGCTCCAGGCGATTTCCAATCCCTCTGCGTTCTTCCTGAAGGAAAGACCGACGGAGGAGGCGGGGAGTGTTGTGGTCAGCACAATCAAGGGCTCCCGTCCCTTGCTGGCAGAGATCCAGGCCCTGGTCTCGTCAACCTTGTTCTCGGGGAATCCGCGGAGGATGACTATCGGGCTTGATCATTTTCGTGTGGCCATGCTGTTGGCTATTGTCGAAAAAAAGTTGGGATTCAGTTTTGCCGGAGAAGATGTCTATATCAATGTGGCTGGAGGGTTGACTCTAGATGAGCCCGCCGCAGATCTGGGAGTGGTCGCCGCAGTGGTCTCCTGTTTGAAGAATAAAGCGATCCCTCCCGATGTCATAGTTTTTGGTGAAGTCGGGCTGAGCGGGGAAATTCGCTCCATCAGCCAACCCCTTTCTCGTGTGAAGGAAGCCAGCTCCCTCGGTTTTAAAACGGTCATTATGCCCCAGGGGAACCTCTCTCATTTAGAGAAGGAGAATATTCCAGAGATAAACCTCCAGGGGGCTCAAAATATCAAACAAGCATTGGGATTCATATTGTGAGGATTTTTTCATGGCTATTTTTATCTTTCGCTTTATTGTTATTGCATTCATAACTTTGGCGGGATATTTTTTCCCTCCTTTTCATCTCGACCCGTATGTCGGAGCCGGGATAGGTTTTGTTCTGAGTGTGATTATCGTCTATCTGGAAACACGGATTCGAAAGAGTCAATTCAAGATTATCTGGAGTTCAACAATCGGGACACTTGCGGGAGTCCTTTTAGGCTGGGCTCTCGGCTCTATCTATCAGACGGTTGCGGGCGACAGCTCTACGTCAATCTTCATCAGGATATTTTTCCTCCTCATCATGCCTTACATCGGTTTTTTGGTCGGGACGCGCAAATTCGAGTGGCTCGAGCCTCCCTACCTGTTGCAGTTTTTCAAAGAGAAGAGCCCGAGCAGCGACTATAAGGTTCTTGACACGAGTGCGATTATTGATGGACGAATCGCGGACATATGTGATACGTCATTCATCGGAGGAACCCTGGTGATCCCTCAGTTTGTTCTCAAGGAGCTTCAGCTTGTTGCGGACTCTCCGGATGGAATCAAGAGACAAAGGGGAAGGAGAGGGCTAGAGGTTTTAGACCATCTCCAGAAATCGTCCCAGGTGTCCACCATGATTTCTGAGATTGATTTTCCTGAGGTTAAAGATGTGGACTCCAAGCTCATCGAATTGGCCAAGCACATGGATTCGAAAATCATCACCAATGATTTTAACCTCAACAAGGTCGCCCAGCTTCAAGGGGTTTCTGTGCTGAACATCAACGAACTCGCGAATGCTTTAAAACCTGTTGTTTTGCCCGGGGAGGCGTTGAAAGTATTCATCTTGAAAGAAGGGAAAGAAAAAGATCAAGGAGTCGCCTACCTGGATGACGGTACCATGGTTGTCGTGGATAATTCGAGGAAGATGATCGGACAGAATATCGAGATCACCGTTACATCTGTTCTCCAGACGACTGTCGGGAAGATGATATTCGGGCGTTACAACGAAGTCTCTCAATGAAAAGAGTTTCTGTGATTGTTGTCGCAGCCGGAGAGGGGAAGCGCTTTGGGAGTGCCAAGCCGTACGCGCTTCTCAAGGGGAAACCGATTCTTGAATGGTCTTTGGAGGCATTCGAGGCCCATGAAGACGTGTCCGAAGTGATTCTTGTGCTCAGGGATGATTCCAGGAAGAAAGACTATTCCGAACAGTACACAAAAATTGTCTCTGTGGCTAAAGGCGGAGAAAAAAGACAGGATTCGGTCCTATCGGGATTCCGCCAGATTGACCCAACTAGGGCAGAGATAGTTTTGGTCCATGATGGTGTGAGACCTTTGGTCAGCCGTGAATTGATTGATCGGATCATAGCGGCCGTTCAGGAGAAAGAGGCGGTGGTTCCAGCGGTGCCACTCAAAGATACAGTGAAACGAGTCGATGGACAGGA
>JASFPJ010000096.1:0-10519 GCA_050116035.1 Candidatus Aminicenantota bacterium
GGAATAGATCGCATC
Source organism: Candidatus Aminicenantota bacterium (assembly GCA_050116035.1). Lineage (GTDB taxonomy): Bacteria > Acidobacteriota > Aminicenantia > Aminicenantales > Aminicenantaceae > SOIA01. Next base: position 16 of record JASFPJ010000096.1, read on the forward strand.
GGGAGATGGAAGACTAATATCAAGGGGGATAAACAGTTTCCTCGAGATATCGAATTTGTTCCGGGAATGGGAGTCTTTATGGAGGAGTTTAAAACATCCCTTGCTGGAATGGGAGTCGATCCAGATTGGATTGGAATACCGGGAAAATCAATCCGCTCCCTCAAACCAGAGAGTTTCGAGAAAACCTTGAAAAAGCTTGATAAAATCTGAACATAATTTTTCTTTGTTTCCCTGCAACAATATCTTGGTTTGAATGCCTTATCCCATCCAAAAGAAAAAAGAATACGCCGGCACACGGCAATATTCACAGAATGCATTTTTTTGAATACTTCTTATCGAATCTTTCAGAATATTTTTTAAAGGAAAAAGTTGTAATCTGTCTTTTTCATGAGTATAATTTTGAATCTCTTTATGAAAAAACCTTTCATGAGATTCCTGTTTACAACAAAATCCATCCCACAGCCTCAAATCTTTTTTGCTCTGCTTTTTCTCTACAAAACCAATATTAAGGAGGGAGACACATGAAAAAAGGCAACAATCTAAAACCTCATTCACTCAACAGGACAATCCGGTTCCTTGTGTTTATTGTTCTTATTCTTTCATTTGCAGCGAACGGGCTAGTGGCGGAAAACACTCCAATCAAAAAGGCCAACTACAAGCTCGCGGCACGGTTCACTTCCGCTAAAATGCAAAAAATGGCTTTTTCCACCTCTGTCAGTGCACACTGGTTGAAGTACAGCGACCGCTTCTGGTACACCTACGAAACCAGTGAAGGCAAAACTTTCTATATTGTTGATCCTGGCCGAAAAACCAAACGCCCATTGTTCGACAATGTCAAAATGGCGGCCGAGCTGACTCTAATCACCAAGGACCCTTATGATGCCAAACACCTTCCCATCGACAGAATAAAATTCGTTAAGAAGGACCGGGCCATCCAGTTCGAGGTAGAAAGTTCGCAGGAAGAAAAAGAAAAGCCTGCAAAGAAAGAAGAAGTGGAGAAAAAAAAGGAAGAGATAGAAAAAGAAAAGGAAAAAAAGGAAGAAAAAGCGCCAAAGAAAAAAGAGAAACCCAAGAAAAAGATCTTCTATTTCGAGTACGATATCGTCACCGGCAAGCTCACGCTTCTTGAAGACTACAAGAAACCCAAGGAAAGGCCAAGATGGGCCTCTATCTCTCCGGACGAACAAACCATCCTCTTTTCTCGACACCACAACCTCTATTATATGGACAAGGAAAACTATGAGAAGGCTCTGGAAGATGAGGAAGACGAGGATATCGTCGAGCATCAACTGACTACGGATGGAGAAGAACACTACAGCTACGGCCGAGGCGAAAGAGGTCAGACTAATGTCGACAAAGAAAAGAACAAAGACAAGCGCAAAGGAGTCCGAGTCATCTGGTCCAGGGATTCCAAAAAGTTTGCGATGGTCCGATCAGACTCGCGAAAAGTCAAGGACCTTTGGGTCATCAATTCCATCGCTCAGCCCCGACCGACCCTGGAAACGTACAGATACCAGATGCCGGGTGAAGAAGAAGCCCCTATTCCTGAAATCCTGATCTTCGAGCTTGAAACAAAGAAGAAAATCAAGGTGGATACAGACCGGTTTAAAGACCAGTCCATCTCCATCCTCACAGCTCCACGTCTGGCTAAAAACCGCGATGATGAAAACCAGCCAAGCCTCTGGCTGTCTGAGACTCCGGATAAACTCTACTTCTCCCGCACCAGCCGCGACCTGCACCGCATCGATATCTGCGTGGCCGACGCTTCAACAGGCGAGACGAAGGTCCTGATCGAAGAGCGGCTCAACACCTATGTCGAAACACGGCCACTGGGATTGGTCAACAACGGAAAAGAACTCATCCACTGGTCGGAAAGAGACGGGTGGGCCCATTTCTATCTGTTTGATGAAAACGGAAAACTTAAAAAACAAATCACTTCCGGTCCCTGGCACTGCGAACGTATCATGGGAATCGATGAAAAGAGCCGGGTACTCTACTTCATGGCCAATGGACGGGAGAAGGGCGAAGACCCCTATTATTACCACCTGTACAAGGTCAATCTGGACGGAACTGGTCTCAAGCTGCTCAATAAAGGTAATTTCACGCACAGTGTCAGTCTGTGCGATTCGAACCGCTTTTTCGTCGATAACTATTCCCGGGTCGACACTGCGCCCGAATCCGTTCTACGAGATAATCTGGGTAACCTCCTTCTTAAACTGGAAACAGCTGACCTTTCTCTGCTCATGCAGGCTGGGTTCAAATTTCCGGAGACCTTTAAAGTCAAGGCCGACGACGGAATAACCGATATTTATGGAGTGATGTACAAACCATTCGATTTTGATGAAACCAAACTGTATCCGATCATCGCTTATGTCTACCCAGGGCCACAAACGGAAAGCGTGCCCAAATCATTCTCCACCCGATCGAGTAACATCCCGCTGGCTCAATTCGGTTTCATCGTTATCTGCGTGGGCAACCGAGGTGGACATCCGGCCCGCTCCAAGTGGTACCACAATTATGGCTACGGAAACCTAAGAGATTACGGACTCGCCGATAAAAAAGCCGCCATCGAGCAGTTGGCCGATAGGCATCCTTTCATTGATATCGACAAGGTCGGCATCTACGGCCATTCCGGAGGCGGATTCATGTCCACAGCTGCCATGCTCGTCTATCCAGATTTTTTTAAAGTCGCAGTCTCTTCTGCGGGAAATCACGAAAACAACGTCTACAACAGATGGTGGAGTGAAAAACATCATGGAGTCAAGGAAATCGTTGATAAAGACGGGAATATCAAATTTGAATACAGTATCGAAAAGAACTCAGAGATCGCAAAAAATTTGAAAGGGAGACTCCTGATCACTACGGGCGATGTCGACAACAATGTCCATCCAGCCAACACCTTAAGGCTGGCCAACGCCCTCATCAAAGCCAACAAGCGTTTTGATTTTTTCATCTTCCCTGGACAGCGCCACGGTTTCGGGAGCATGAATGACTATTGGTTCTGGCTGAGAGCGGACTACTTCTGTAAGCATCTTATCGGAGATTACTCCCAGAGTGTGGACATGATTGAGCTCAACCGTGAAAAGGAGATGACCGGCGACAAAAAACGCTGACAAACAACTACAGGAAATGGGATCAGGTTTTGAAAGCCTGAACCTTTCAAATTAAATTTTCAGCAGCGTCTTCGCGTTTCCACCGAGTATGCCTGTCTTCTGCTCTTCAGATATATTCAAACTCTCAATGCTCTCGACCATCTGTTTGAGGCTCCCGATCTGATGAGGGTAATCGCTCCCGGCTAAAACGTGGTCCGCCCCTGCAAAATCAACAGCCAGTTTCAATGCTTTGGTATCAAAATTAACGGAGTCATAATAAAAATTCCTCAAATATTCACTCGGCGGTTGGCTGGTGTGCTCTCTGCATTCTTTAAAAGCATAATACCCTCTATCCAGCCTCTCTGCCAGGTAAGGAATCGCTCCACCGAGATGTGCCAGAACCCATTTTATATTCGGAAATTTTTCAACGACACCGCTGAAAACCAACTTCGCTGCGGCAAGCGTGGTGTCAAAAGTGAATCCGACTAAAGGCATGAGCCAGTACTCTGTCATGGCCTCGACGCCGACAGGAAAATTTGGATGGATATAAAAAACTGCATTGAGGTCATTCGCTCTTTCATACATCGGCCAGAACCGCTGGTCACTCAACGCCACACCGTTGATGTTGCTGTAAACCATCACTCCTTTAAATCCCAAATCTTTGAATGCACGCTCCAACTCAGCAGACGAAGCATCAGGGTCATTCATGGGGAGTGTAGCGAGTGCAGCAAACCGGTCACGGCGTTCATCCATAATTTTCGAGAAACCATCGTTGACCATCTGCGCAAGCTCTCTTGAACGCTCGGGAGTTTCGACCTGTGTTCCAGGGGTTGTGAATGTGAGAATTTGCCTATCGATTCCAGCCTTTTCTAATTCCTTTTCCCGAAAATCTATATCCCTGTGTCCAGGTACGAGTATGTTGTAATCTCCAGGATAATGCAGAAGCGGATTATCATCCGCATCGTAGGTCACCTTGATATGACTTGGGCCTTTTTTTATGGCCTCAATGTATTCTGGAGGATAAAAATGGTTGTGAAAGTCAATGATCATCTGTTTGACTCCTTTTCTTTCTTCTTGCCCACAGATAATAGACTGGCAATCCTGAAAACACAAGAGAGAGTCCGAATAGGCTTTCTCTTGGGTCAGATATTATTTGATTGGCGACTATGGCCAAAGATGAGATGATAAACACAACAGGAATCACGGGGTAACCCCAGATTTTGTATGCACGGACAACATTCGACCGGCGGCGAAGCAAGATCAATCCTCCGGCCATGAGGGCAAAGAAAATCCATTCGGTATAGACAACTCTGGTGAACAGTGTAGTATACGTACCGGTGGCGACAAGAACCGATGACCAAACCGCCTGGATGAAGATAGCCCTGTGAGGAGTGCGGTATTGAGGATGAACAGTTCCTAACCAGCGGAATAAAAGCCCATCCTTCGCCATGGAGTAATAGACGCGAGGCCCACAGAGAATGATGCCGCTGAGCGCACCAAATGTTGAAAAAATGACCAGCGCGGACATGAACGAACCACCCCCGTATCCGAGGAGGGCATCCGCAGCATCCGCAGCAATTCGTTTGGATGAAGCCACCACATTAAGCGGCAATACATACATATAGACCGCATTCAAGGCGATATAACATAGAGTGACTGTCAATGTCCCAACCATCAGAGCCCGAGGAATCGTCTTTCGAGGATGAAGTGTTTCTTCAGCATTATAAGTAACCATGTGCCATCCCCCAAAAGCAAACAGTCCAGCAACCAGTGCGAGGAAAAAATGATGAATAGAAATCCCGGTGTTGGCGACACCCTCCATCACAAAATGGTCGGGAATCTTCGAGCCCAGAGTAAAACCAAGAATAACAATAACAACTATAGCGACCACTTTACCTAGAGTAAAGAGAGTCTGTAATGTACTGCCCTGCTTGACGCCCATATAATTGACCACAGAAATTATTAGAATGACAAGGACCGAAACGATTTTAATCCCGGTATTCCCCAAAGGCATAAAATAACCGATGTATCGAGCAAAAATAACAGCGATTGCGGCGATGATCCCGGAATGGATGCTCCAGAACATCCCCCATCCCCATAAAAATCCGACAGATGGGGAAAAAGACTCCTTGAGGAAAACATAAACTCCTCCGGTTTGGGTGAAGATTGAAGCCATCTCTGCGCAGACCATTGCGCCGAAAAATGTCAGTATACCGGCAATCAGCCAGACCATGAATACGCCGAGGACAGAGGGAACCTGGCCTGTTATCTCGGAAGGCTGGACAAAAATCGATGCGCCGATTATCGTCCCGACAACCATCGCCGTGGCTTGAGGCAGACCGATGGCTCTCCGGAGTTCCGGCACTTTTTCAGAGTACATGATTCAGCCTGTGACATTCACTATTCGATCTATTCAATTTTGACCAGCGGTTTTTAGCCTATCATTCTTTTTCTTCGCGTTTTCATCCTGTTTTCAATCTTTTCCTCTTAAAATAAATGAAAAAAATCACACCGATGGCCATGAATATCAAACCCGCCCAAGCGTGTTTAGGCTTTTCTATGAGAGTATTCACCACAAAAAATGCAGAGATAACAATAAATACAGCTGGAGTTATCGGATAACCCAGAGTTTTATACGGCCGGGCAATATCTTTCCTTGTCGTGCGAAACAGATAGACAGAAAAAGCCGTCAAAGCGAAAAACATCCAATCAATAAACACAACATACGTGATCACATCCTCGAAGGTTCCCCAGAATAAAAGTAGAATTATGGCCCAGACTGATTGAGTGACGATGGCGTTGACAGGAGTCCGGAACCGGGGATGAATCCAGGCCAGTTTTTTAAAAAAGATGCCGTCATCAGCCATTGCATAATAAATCCTGGGCGAAGAGAGAGTGTATATCCCGGCGGTCCCGATAACCGATACTGCAATGATGACCGCGATTAGAATCCCGCCGAAAGGCACCACCGAACTCACCGCATCCGCCGCCAGACTCTCAGATTCCACAATTTTATCGACTGGTAGAAGGAAAAGGTAGGCCAGATTGGTTAAAAGATAAACCAGCCCAACAACCAGTGCCCCCACTACCATGGCTCGGGGAACTGTCCTCTGGGCATTCTTCGCCTCTCCCGCAACAAATGAAGCATGCTGCCATCCTCCATATGACCAAAGAACCCCGATGAGTGCCAGTCCGAATGCCACTAGCAGATTCTCCGAAGAAACGGCTTCACCTGTCTGAGCTCTGAGCAATCCAGGTTTTCCCATGAAAAAGCCTATACAAATCACTCCAGCAATCCCAATAAGTTTCAATCCGGTAAATATATTCGAAAATACCTCTCCGGCTTTGACTCTGAGAATGTTTATGATGGTGACACAAATGATTGCCGAAACAGCCACCACTTTGATTCCTGTGTTGCCAAGCGGAATAATAAATCCCAGGTAATAGGCAAAGGCAATGCTCAACGCGGCAATGGCTCCTGAACAGATCACAAGCAAATAGGCCCATCCATACAGATACCCAAATAGGTCACCATAGGCTTCCTTCAAGTAAACATAGACTCCTCCTGCCTTTGGGAACATGGTGCCTAACTCTGCGAATGTCAGTGCTCCGGTTAGAGTGACGATTCCCCCGATTCCCCAGATCAGGAGAATAAGCCAGGGTGAAGGAAGGTGGCCAGCGATCTGAGATGGAGTCAAAAAAATCCCGGAACCGATGCAGGAGCCGATCGCCACCATGGTCAGCCCGTACAGGGTTAGTTCTTTTCTCAGCTTTGTCATGAAAGATTTCTTTCCTGCTTAACCGTCATCATCCAGCTTTCCAAACTTCATGATAAGACTCAATGGTATTGAAAGGACACAAAATCAAAAAAATTATCGATAGAAAGCTGAACTCACTAATGTAGTCCAAAGCACTTCATGACAATTCTTCATTACTATGATGCATTCAACATAAAAATTTTCATCATGGTTTATATAACAGGAGCAGATGAAGTTCAACTTCGAATATAAGGGGATCTGCGGTTCTTACAAAACTGAGATTATAAATTTTCCCCCAAAAACAAAGCAAAAAAGCGAAAGAAAGATTATCTCTTTTTTTGCTTAGCATGAAAAAGAGATGAAGCCGGAACACTCTGTTTCTCGATTCCAGGCCCGGAATACGAAACTTCAAAGTCCACTCCCCCGCTCTTCTGGAAAAAACAGACTGTGACCGGGTGGGCTCCTGCTCCCAGGGCTCTCCGGTCTATGGCTTCCACCGATCCATGCAGTCCGTCATTATCCACGACCAGGTCCTTACCGATGTACAGACGGCTTCCATCATCAGAAGCGACATAAAATTTATACACTCCATCCCTGGGAACAGTTACGTATCCAGTAAACCTGAATCCGAAGTATTCCTTGCGCTCCCTCGGACTGATATCGAAACCATCCAGTTCTCCTGAAGAAACAGGCTCCAGCTTATTAAAATCCGGAAGGTTATCCCATGTCCCGTGAAAGTATTCATACAGCAATCCAGGAGCCAGCTCAACTGTCGTATCCGCCGGTCGGGGGATGACTTTTGTGAATGTTTTCCCGATAACCCCGCCTAAGGCCTGGCCATCCCGATAAACCTGGCATTTTACTGTTGTTGTTCGATCCAGTTGAATCGGCTTTCTGTATACAGGAGAATCATTCGTTGGCTGGCTGTAATCGAGTGTATACCTCACCTTTACTCGCTCCAAGTTGCTGGACAGATTAACCTTTATGTCATCACAGAAGATATCGCTTTCCGCGCTGATTTCAGGAGCTCTCACCACTTCCGGCTCTTCTTTAAACTCAAGCACGATAACAGACACAATCCGGTCTGGCGCTTCGGCTGGAACTGATAGAACGGCAGAACCATTTTTATACGCAATATCCAGCCGATTTTGGGGATCAGCCAAAAGATAAACTTTATCCGCTTTGCTGACAAGGCCGGGCACTTCAAGTTTACTGCCATCAGGCCAGTCAAACACATGGAGGAACAGTTTATTCTTTTTTGTCGTGCTGCGGCCCCAATCCAGTTTGGAGAACAGGCTGGCGGTTGTGCCGTAGATACTCTCCCCGTTAATCTTCATCCATTCGCCCATCTCTTTTAAGCGCTCGATGCTCGGCTCCGGGAACAGGCCTTCAGATGTAGGACCGACGTTCAACAGAAAGTTCCCGCCTTTACTGGCAATATCCACCAATTTGCGGATCAGGTCCTCTTTCGATTTCCAGTTGTGATCGTTCTTGTTGTATCCCCAGTGGTCGTTCATGGTCATGCAGGTTTCCCAGTCGTAACTGAGACCAGTGGCAGGAATCTCCTGTTCAGGCGTTCCAAAATCTCCTGAGGCTGTCTTTGGGTCATATGTGCCGGCCATGCCTGCCCGTCCTTTGCCAACACGGTTATTGATGATTATATTCGGCTGGAGTGAACGAACATATTGATAGAGGTCACGTCCTCTCTCAGGATCCCATGTGTGTTCCCACTCCCCATCAAACCAGAGGACACCGATCTCTCCGTAACTGGTGACAAGCTCTTTGACCTGCCCCTTCATGTATTCCACAAAACGGTCATAGTCCGCTCCTTCGGCCGAGCGCTTTTCCCAATTCCGCCGCGGCAGATAGTTCGGATGATGCCAGTCCATGATCGAGTGATACCAGCAAATCTTGAGCCCTTGTCTTCGGCATTCGTCAGCCAGTTCTTTCATGATATCTCTTTTAAAGGGAGTGGCATCCATGACGTCGTAGTCAGTGAGTTTGGAATCGAACAGACAAAATCCATCGTGGTGCTTGCTGGTGATAACGATGTACTTCATGCCCGCCTCTTTGGCCATCCTCACCCACTCTCTGGCATTGAATTTCACCGGATTGAACTGGGATGTGAATTTCTCATATTCTTTCACTGGAATCTGGGCTGTGGTCAGAATCCATTCCGCATGACGAGTCTCGCCCTCCCATTCGCCAGCCGGTATGGCATAAAGCCCCCAGTGGATGAACATGCCAAACCGGGCCTCACGCCACCAGGCCATCCGTTGATCCCTTTCTTTTTTTGTCTCCTTAATGACCGCACCCTTCTCCCCTTCCTCCTCTGTCGATACACCACAAGATAAGAAACCCACGATGAAAAAAGCGAGTAATGTCAGGCAAACAAACTTAAAAACAAAATATTTTTTTACCATTATCCCATCCTTATTTTTTGCAATAGGCTCTGTGTTTATTTATATCGAGCGAAAGAATTTGTCCAGGATTATTTTAGTGTCGAATTCTGGTGAATGTTGAAATTTATTTTATGAATCTAAAAAGAGGATATAAACCACTGATAAACTGCGTCCAGCTTTAAATCCTGATTGTTTGCCAACTGATGCTTCCATACGCTTTCATTCCGATGGTAATGATCCCGGCCGCCACGAGAATTCCGACTGGAACAGCATACGGAATAAAAGTCATGCCCCAGTGAATCAAGCCCAGCGCCGCCGGAACAATGAACATCAGAAATCCGGTTAGGCCTCTCTGTCTTTCCGCCGCTCCTCCGTATCTTCTGGAAAAAGGCAAATCACTCCTGCCCATGAAAGCTAAAATCAGACTGCTGAGGATCATGTTCATGAAGGCGAAAACGATATCATCGAGGACAGCCGGCCCCCATACTAAAAGGACCAAGAGGGCAAGCGGAGTAAAAACGGGAAAACCATATTTAAATATCATAGCTTTCAGGCTCCCTTTTTGGATATCCCCGGGCCTGGCAAAGGGGAGAGTGTGATAGATCCAGGCCGCTTCATACTGATCGCTAAATCGCTGCTGCAAAATCACGATCGGGATAAGAATACATCCGATGTAGAGGAAGATGATATATTTTTGTCCTGAAGGGAGTGCCTGGAGATTCTGCAAAATCGTTCCCTCATCAATTAGGGTCAGGACGAAAGCGATGATCAACATGTATCCAAATGTCGGGTAGGTTTTAAGCTTGAATTTTCTATCCCGGGAAGAGAGCCGCCACGACAATTGAAAGGCCGCTCTCTCTGCCGGATTGAACGTGAGCCAACGAGAAAAAAAAGCAGCCAGATTCCACCGTTCGCTTCTTTCTGCTTGACCTTTATCCCCTGAGGTTCTCACGATCTCCATCCGGGCAATGGAACGGTTAAAGCCCGGAGCGAGGAAACGGATGACGACCACAACACTCACCACAGGAATGAGTAATCCCAACAGCGAAAGAACCAGCTTGGGACTGGTCAGGTCACCAGTTACAGCCGCATCGATAGGCGCAGCCATCCAAGCCGGCGGAACAAGATAGGTCCACCATCGGATCGGGAAGGTGAAGTTCTCGAGCGCATCAAATTCAATAAGACGGGGAAGGAGCTGGTAACTGCCCATGGCAAAGGCAGCCATAAAAATCTGGAAATAAAGGATGATATC
>JASFPJ010000097.1:0-10302 GCA_050116035.1 Candidatus Aminicenantota bacterium
GAAAATGGAATGTTTCCTCTGTAAAGAGTTTAAAAACTGTGCGGTCTGCCCGATCAATGCCGCACTCTCCAGCGCATCCATCGGTCAAATTCCGGGTCACATCTGTGAAATCCATAAAATAGGAATGTGTGAAAAAGAAAATTTCAGAAAAGAGTTGGGGCATGTTTAGAGGATCCGAAAAATTAATTAATGAAAGATGCTGAGAATTTGCTCGCAAATGAACTTTTCGGGCGTCAAAAAGGAGCTTATATAGGGTTGAATGTTTATGAGGAGATCGTTTTTCCTTCCAGGAAATCAATCAAATCCTCTTCGTTGATCCACCACTGACGGCCTATTTTCTGGGCTCTGAGTCTCCCCGAGCCCACGAGCTTGAGAGCCGTCACCTTGCTGACCTGAAGCTTCTCCTGGAGGTCTTTAAGAGAATACTGGTTGATGATTTTACTCCCTAACCAGATCGTTCGCATTATCCTTAATTATACTTTTATTAATTTAATTTTACTTAAATATACAATAAATTCTTTTCCTCTGTCAAGGATTTTTTCACTTTTTCTTCATACAGGATATCGAAATAAAACTGGAAGGTCGTGAAAATATTTCTGAGGTTGACTTGATCTGGACGAAACCCCCCTTTTTGGTTCCCATCCACCCCTTTTTCGCTGAGGAGGCAATAATCTTTTTTAGCGGATTAACGGGCTTCCTGCCTCATTGAACAATCCGCAAAAAATAATTCAGTAATATATCCCGAGAGTTATCTCCATTTTCTTGCGAAAATGAGACTTTCCTCCCAGGGTAAATTCACTTCAACCGGTTGAGCGTCAGGCAAACGGCTCCCGATTAACGGCTTAAGCATTTCTCCAAGAAATCTCTCAATACCATCACTATCGCTTTCTGGCACTATCGTCCAGGTGACATAAAGCCCGTGTTGACTGTACTTTGTCAACACAGGATCCTCTTTATTCTCTGATAACCGCTCCCGAATCACGCCCTGCCCAACTTTCAAGACTTTTGGTTTATCTTCTCCGCACCAGATAACGTAAACACCCTTCATGCCGTTAAAATGTCTGTGGTCCAAATTGATCTCGAGCAAATCACCCCAACTATCCCCGAAACACTTGAACCATTCCAGGTATGGAGGCATCTTTCTGCTCTTTTTTAAAAATGATTCATATGACCTAAATTTTCAATAGAATGCCGCAAAATGTCTCTTTTCTCCCCTTATTTCCCCATTATTCCCCTTTATCTCGGGTCCAATTTAGTTAAAAATAGTGAAAAACAGGAGTCTGAATTATGATTAATCTTAAAACTCAATCTCCCAACCAGGCAGTTTTTAAAATAACAACCGACCTTATTCAGGCTAAAAATGTTTGAAACAAATTCATTTTTGTATAAAATAATGTGTAGACTCTTAAAAAGGGACGAGATGAGGGACAAAGAGATCCTTAACTCCTGGAAAGAGATTTCTGAATATTTGGGGAGAGATAGAAAAACCTGTTTCAGGTGGGAAAAAGAATTAGGTCTTCCTATTCGCCGTATCGATCAGGATTCTCTACGTTCAAAGGTTTTTGCCTACAAATCAGAAATCGATAAATGGATGAACGAAAAAGCCAACCACATTGAGCTCAAAAAAAGACCTTTTGTGGAAAAGAAATGGGTGATTCCCGGGTTGGTTTCAGTCACGGCTCTCTTGTTGATAGTATCGGTCCTGCTTTATTTTTCTTACAGAAAACATTCCTCATCCTATCCCGCAGATATAACTATCGCTGTTTTCCCTTTTGAAAACTCCAACTTTTCGGAACATGAACAATATCTCCCCGAGGGGATCAGAAAATTTATTTCCAGCAGTCTCTCCAGGATTTCTAACCTCAGAGTTATTCCTTCAACCGTATTGGACAGGAATAATGATTCCTATAAAGAACTAAAAAACATCAGTGAAAAGCTAAAAATCAACTATCTATTAAGAGTTCAGATGGAAAAGAACGAGAATAAACTCAGAATCTGCGCCCAGCTTGTCAAACCAGAAAACAACAAGATCATCTGGAACATAGAGTCAGAGGATCGATTAGAGAATATTTTTTCAATCCTGCAGGATATCTGCCAGGGAATACACACAAAGCTGAATCCAGGGATTAAGACAGACTCTATCCCTTCATTCAATGATAAGCTGACCCAGGAATATACAGCTTTCGACAGTTATCTCAAAGCCAATTACATCTTGAACAGCTCAAAACGTGAGAAAAATGATCCCGTGAAACTGTATAACCGGGGAAAATACTATCAAGGAAAATGGACCGCGGAGAGCAATGCTCTGGCTATTAATCTTTTTTCCCAGGCCATTGAAATAGATGAAAATTTCGCCCAAGCTTACACCGGATTAGCGCGATGCTACGCAAATTATGTCAATTTCAACTGGGACTTTGATGAGAAATGGCTGTCCAAAGCTGAGGAGCTTCTGGCCAAAGCCGCGACAATCAATCCTGAATGTCCTGAATACTACTCAACCTTAATTCAGGTCTACCTCATAAAATACTTTGCTTTTAACAAAAACACAAAAGACAAAGCTTTCGAGCTCGCTCAAGAAGCCATTCAAAAGCATCCTTTTCATCCGAATTTATATGCGCAAGTCGGATACTGCTACTATCTCAATTTCGGAGAATCCGGGAACATATCTGATTTCAACAAAGCGCTGGAACTCAATATGGAAAATTACTTGATTCACCCCAGCCACATAAACAATATTATTTTTGCTGAGCTTTTAATGCTGAATCAAGAATATGAAAAAGCCTTGGCCGTGTGTAGCGGAATTCAAGGTAGCGATTCGTCCATAATGACAAACTACCGCAAGGGTGAAATCTATTACTACATGGGCGATCTGGATAGCAGCGAGGCTGTATTCCTACAATTTGGGAGCATTGATGATTTTGATGCTCAGATTGGCTCCTTATTCAATCTTGGCATGATCTCAGCCCGAAGAGGAAACAAACCTGAAGTAGAGAGGCTTTTAAAAAAAATAGAAGTCATCGCCCCAAAAAAATTTGATTTTTTTGAGGACAAGTTAAAACTGGCTTCCATATATATGGGCATTGGAAAAAAAGATCTCGGATACAAATGCATGGAAGATTTCTTCGCTCAAGAGAGACAAAATAAGATCAGATACATCTATCATAAATATATCGATATCGATAGGAATTTCGACAGTTTCAGAGAGGAAGAAAGATTCCGCAGCCTGATTCAAAAAAAGGAAAGGCTGAAAGAACAATGAGTGAAAAATCTATGTCACTCCTACTGCTCTTTATAGCTACCTGAAGTCATTTAAAATCATTCTTTCTCTCGCGTGCGTCCCATACTAAATTTCACTCCAAACGCCACGGTTCTGCCCTTCATCGGATAGCCAGGTTCTGTTACGTAAGACAGATTGAAGAGATTCTCTCCTTTCAGGAAAAGAGTGAAATTCGAAAAATGCTTTGACAGAACCGCATTCAAGACAAAATAGGAAGGGACTCTGACAGACTCATCAAAGATTCTCACTTCAGAGTTCGACACTCCCAGTCCCCACACAGTGAAATGGAGTCTCTTTCTTCCTTTAAGATTCCAAACAAAATTCAACTGAGATTCAGGAACAAGGTCAAGCGGACGATTATCCTCTTCATTCCATCCATCAAGGTAAGTATAGTTGACGGATAGATCCATCCATCGGAGTGATTTTTGGAATTCCAGCTCAAAACCAAAGAGGCGTGCCCGACCCACGTTCAAATTCGTTTGTGAGCCATCTGGAAGTCGAACAGGGTTGATAAGGTCTCTAATTCTGTTATAAAAAACAGCTCCAGATAAAAGGAGTTTTCTCTCAAGCATGAATCCCAACTCATAGCTCGTTCCTCTCTCATCCTTCAGATCTGGGTTTCCAACACCAGTGCTGTATAGAGATTTCATCGAAGGGAATCTCGATTTTTGAGAGAAAGTGGCATGAATATCGATGAAATCACGGGGATTGAATTTTATACCCACAATGGGGTTCACAGAGGTTTTATTTTCCCCAGGGTATTTCTTCAAATTATCAAGGCTGACCCCCCCCACTAACTTCCATTTTTGAGAAAGCGTGAAATGATTCTCCAAACCGGCAGAGAAAGTCCGATGTTCATACTCCTGCCACTCCTCACCCACATCATCCTGGATTCTGACATTGTCATCCCTGAGATTCAGACTAAATTTCAGCTCATTCTTTGATAAATATGGGAGAGAACCCAAAAGAAACGCACCGTAGGAGTCGTTTTTGTACGTAGACTCCCACTGTAGCTCGCTCATACTGGAATCCTGGTAGGAATCGAGGATATTATCATGCCGGACATAATAACTCCGCAACTTGAGACTCCCATCCTTGAACAGCGAAAATATGCCGCCGAGGTTAACCTGGAAACGATCCCAGCTCTTAAATCTCCAGTAACGTCTCCTGTAATGTTCAGTGGCAACGGGGATTCCGTATTCCGACCAGTAATAAGCGGCTTCGAGAAGGATCTCACTTTTCTGACCGGGATAAAAATAAACTTTCCCTGTGATGTTTCTTCTTTCATAATCGCTGTTTTCTCTGAGAGAATTCCCCCCATTCTGATTCCACTTGAATCCATCGGATTTATCAAAGGAAGCAAAACCTGAGAAAAAAATGCTTTTCCATCGGACAGCCCCAGAGGAAGAAACACTGTAAGAATTGTGGCTGTCATAGAGAGTGTTCAAAGCCAAAGAGGGAGGATTCGGTCTTTTTGTGATGACATTCACCACTCCACCCAGGGCATTGGGCCCGTACAGCACAGAAGAGGCACCTTTGACAATTTTAATGTTCGAGACTTCTTCAGCCGTGATGGTCTTCAAGTCAAAAGAATTGAAGAACGGTTCATAGACAGGTATCCCATCGTAGAGCAAAACAATTCTCTGGCTCTCGAAGCCCCTGATTTTAATACGGAATTCATTTTTCGAGCCTGTGGAAACAAACGTCCCGGATGTGTAAGACATGACTTCGGAGAGGTTTCGAGGAACAAGGGAATCGATTTTTTCTGCTTTGATGGATGAGGTTGTGGATATGGGAAGCTCTTTGGGCAGTTTCGCTTCCACAACTATTTCTTCTGTGATAATCTTCTGTTTTTGTTTTTTTTCTTCTTTCTTTTCCTGTTCTTTCTGGGGAGCTGATGAGATGGGGAGGGAGGATATGAACACAAAGAGTATCCCAAGAGATACGGCTGCGAGGTCGTGCAGAATATGAGATTTCTTCATCGCTAAAACATCATTATGGTTTTTTCTTATTTGAGAATCAAGATGAGAGATAAAATCAGTTAATAAATTCTTCACAAGTCTTTCAGTTTTTATCTTTTTATTCAAAGGTTCATAACGGAATAAATTCCTCGATATTGAACTATAATGAGCGAAGCAGCATGCCAACCCTATTCTTTGTTTGTCACTTGGGCAATTTTAAATTAAGATAAAAGCTCAAATGTAGAGATTGGAGTTGTTCGGAAACCATGATACTGAAAATCTTCCTCTTTATTCTCCTCGCCTATTTGCTCTTTGAGCTCATCGAGCACGTTATCATCCCTTTGTTTTGGCTCATCCTGAAAAAGAAAAGAAGACCTGTCACCGGAGACTCAGGATTGATCGGGGAGGTCGGTGAGGTCAAAGAGTGGAATAATACTGAAGGAAGAGTATTTGTTCACGGTGAACTCTGGTGGGCGACGAGCGAGGAACCGCTCTCACCCGGGGATAAAGCGGTGGTTCAAACCGTGAAAGGACTCACTCTAAAGGTGAAACCACTCAAAAAGACAAATGGATGATTATTAATTCCTAAAAAATTCTTCTCTTTTTATCCCACACATCAACTCAATCATTTAAGCGCTTCAAGATAGTCTAACAATATGGCGACAATCAATAAGTCAGGCTGTAAATTTGAGGCAGGAGTGAACGTTTATCCATGACAATGAATCTGAAGAATTGGATATATCGCATATGTTGTCCTTCCTTTTTCCTTGACCCAAATCGTTGACTCTCCTATACTCTTCCCTGATAGAGCGAGTTTTTATCACGTCAAGTGCCTTTTGACGTTCCCCACGAAGACGGGTGATTGGGTAATGGTCAAAGCTTCCCGCGAATTTCAGGTCTTTGTCAAACCGATCGGTTCCCTCTGCAACTTGGACTGTCACTATTGTTATTACCTGAAGAAGGAACAGCTCTATCCAAAGGGGGAGTCATTCCGCATGCCCGACGACATCCTGGAAGAGTACATTGTCCAGCACATCCACGCTTCTCCAGAACCAGTGATCCGATTTTCCTGGCATGGAGGGGAACCGACAGTCTTGGGGCTGGACTACTTTCGCAAGATCGTGGCATTTCAGCGCAAGCATCAACCCTCTAATCAGCACATCGCCAACGGTATGCAGACAAACGGAACTCTCCTCGACGAGGACTGGTGCCGCTTTCTGGCAAAAGAGGGTTTTGCTGTGGGGCTGAGCCTGGACGGTCCACAGGAAATGCATGACCAATACCGCGTTACCAAGGACCAGAAGCCCACCTACGAACAAACGATGCGGGGATACGAGCTGTTACAGAAGCACCGGGTCTATTGCGATATTCTCTGTGTGGTGAATGCGCATAACGTCCAGCATCCTTCTCCGGTCTACCGGTTCTTCAAACAGATCAATGCTCCATACGTGACTTTTCTGCCCATGGTCGAGCCGCAGCCGGACGCCGAAGGCGGCGTCAGCCAGCTCACCGTGCCGGCTGATGCATGGGGTGATTTTCTCTGCACCATCTTCGACGAGTGGAGAGACCAGGATATCGGACGGATTAAAGTCCAGATATTCGAGGAAGCAGCCAGAACAGCCTTCGATCAGGAGCACTCGTTGTGTATCTTCCGACCGACCTGCGGTGATATTCCTGTCGTCGAACACAACGGAGACTTCTATTCATGTGATCACTTCGTCGACGCTGAACACTGCATTGGGAATATCCGGGAGACTCCTTTGGTCGAACTGCTCGAAAGCCCGGCACAGCGAGCATTCGGGCAGGCCAAATTGGACACATTGCCCGGTTATTGCCGGACATGTGAGGTCAAAAACATGTGCAACGGGGGATGCCCGAAGAATCGCTTCCTCCAAACACCGGATGGCGAAGCGGGATTGAACTACTTGTGTGCGGGATATAAACGCTTTTTTACCCACTGCCAGCCATTCGTCGCAGAGGTGTCTGCCGAATGGCGCCGACAGAATCTCGATCAGCCAATGCCGTCGGCGCAGGCCCCGGCTATCCAGGTGAGTCCCAAACCGGGCCGGAATGATCCATGCCCGTGCGGCAGTGGCCTGAAGTACAAAAAATGCTGCTTAGGCAAGTGACCCGATCCACCTGCCAATACCAAAACAAATCGTCAAGGTGGCGCCAAGTGTCAGTTTTTAAGCTTCTCTTTAAAGAACGCTATAGTCCGTTCCCAGGCAAGATTGGCCGCTTCCTTGTGATACCGGGACCCTGTGTCGTTAAAAAACGCATGCCCGGCGCCCTCGTACATGTATAACTTGTATTCTACGGAGGCTTCTTTCAGTGCGGCTTCGAACGCTTCAATGCCCGCATTGATCCTTTTGTCAAGACCCGCATAATGGAGAAGCATAGAGGCTTTGATCTTTGGTACATCTTCATGCGCAGGCTGTCTGCCATAGAAAGGAACGGCTGCGGTTAAATCCGGAGAGTGAACAGCCACCTGGTTTGTTACGCCTCCTCCCCAACAGAAACCCATGCACCCGACTTTTCCTGTCGACTGAGGATGTGTCTTCAAGTACTTCACTGCCGCCACATAATTTTTGACTGTCGCTTGGCTGTCAAGTTTCCGCATCATCGACCGCGCCTCATTGACATCTTCCGGAGTTCCCCCAAGTGGTGATACGGCATCCGGAGCGATAGCAATGAATCCCTCCAAAGCGACGCGCCTGGCCACGTCTTCGGTGTGGGGATTAAGGCCTCTGTTTTCATGGATCACGATCACACAAGGCAGTTTTGCGTCTCCTTTTGGCCGGGCAAAATGGGCGAGAACTTTTCCTGTTTCACCGGGATATTTAATATTTTCCACATGAAGGCGGGGATCATCCTTGGATACGAACTGGGCCTGGGCATATTTATTCTCTATTAGAGGCAGCAAAGTGATGGCCGCCGCCGTGCCTCCAGTGAGAGCAGCTAATTTCTTCAGGAATTCCCGACGATCCAGTGTTCCCTGAGCGTATTCATCGAACAAATCAATGAATTTTTGATCCATAATCCTCCCTCCTTTCTTCTATTAATTAATCCGATTATATCGGTTATTCAATGATTTTTAAATATTTAAACACAGGGTAGACCACGCTATTTTTCTTCACTCCGAGTGATTCTAAATAATCATTGAGAAGGTTCCACCCCACAAAACCATCTCCAACTTCAGGCTCCAGACAGTAAAAAGCCAGGTTCGCCAATGGTTGCGCCAGGTCGACTTGATACGTCCCTGCTGGAAATTCCTTTACCGCTGACTTGAAGAAGCCTCCTTCCAACCTTGTCATTTCGTAGCCTCGCTGACGAACTTTTTCCAGCTTATCGATGACATACTCTTCGCCGCTGACCTTGATAGGCTTTTCCAGGACTTTGACGTCGATATTGTGAATGCGCAGCTTCTCCACCAAATGCGAGAGTTCTGCCGGGATGAGATATCCTCGGGGGAAGGTCGCTTCCTTGATCCCCATAGGCTTGGTCAAGTCCTCCACTCCACGAACAACCTCTGGTCCCCTTTCCAGGACTCCTGGTTTTATTCGACGAATGCTTGTCCCGGGTATCAATTCATACTCGATCTTTGGATACATCAAGAGATCAATCTTTCCCTTAGAGACATACTTGCCCTCCACCCAGTTTTTCAGTCGTCCTGTCTCAGCCTTGGCGAGAACCTGCTCCACCATCTCTTTATCCGCATCCTGACAGATCTTCATCATTTCTTTTCCGTGAGTGTTTGTGTATTCCAAAAGTTCATGGGCATAGACATACTGGCTGTAGATATGCTTTTCAAACGTGTTGTACCAAACGCTCTCGACTAAAATCGACATCCTGTTGCGCAGCCCATACCCACTGACAACAAACTTGCCTTCGACCGTCCAGGCCGCTCTATCATGACTCCACTCCGTGGGTGGCCATTTATCTCGATCCGCTCCGCAATGAAAGAATATTTCAATTCCCCATTTCTCTTTGGCGGCCTGACGCACTGCAGGGAACAATTTATTGGTGACGTAACCTCGAGGTTCAGGATGAGCTGTGGGAACATTCGAAGCGGCGTAGACTATGGGATAAGCGTGTTGGACTCTCCCCATGCAGTGAGTATCATGGACGAGAACAGGATCCCATCGACTGAATATAACTCTATTCAAGGCTCGCACATTATTCGTCTCCAATTTTATGGCGTCACGATTCAAATCATATCCCAGTGCATTGGTGCGAGTCCCCTGTAACTTAGGCAGCCTGTCGCTCGTGCTCCAGGTATCCGTACCATCCACGTTGAAATTCGGGCAAAACAAGATTATCTGGTTATCCAGAAGATATTTTTTCTCCCCTAAAAGGATATCCCGCATCAGCATGAGCAAAGCTTCCTTGCCGGGAGACTCCGGTGGATGAATACCTCCCTGGACGTAGATCACCGGTTTCCCGGAGGCTCTAGCTTCCTGTGGAGAAGTGATCCGCGGGTTGGCCAAAACCACTACAGGACAGACTCTTCCGAGTTCACTCGTAAACATGTTGAAGACATGGACATTCTCACTGTTCCACTGCAAAACATTGATGAATTCATGGACCTGGTAGCTGGATGTTGTCTTTTCATAGTTTGTTTTCTCAGGGACTGTTTGAAATTCTGCCGGCCAGTTTCCGTTCCAGCCATCCGGCACTTCCTTGCCCCAATAAATCTTTTTCTGTTGGTCTGAACCGGATGCCGCTAAAAACAAAACCATCAACATCGCAAAGGCCAAAAATCTTGGTTTTTTCATTCTGTGACCTCCTTAAAGGGAAAACCTGATTTCAAGAGAATGAGCGGGTACGCCCGGACAGATTCGAACTGCCGACCTTCTGATTCGTAGTCAGACGCTCTATCCAGCTGAGCTACGGGCGCACTGAAAAAGAGTGTTTCCTATTATGCCAGATTCTGCGGAGTTTTTTAAGTTTTTAGATTCTAGATGGCCAATCTTCGCCAGGAATGATAGTCTTTTTTTATGTTCGCTTACAATGATTAAAAAAGGGGATAGGCAACTTTTTATAAAAGTAGCCAGTCCCCTTTTT
>JASFPJ010000098.1:0-10233 GCA_050116035.1 Candidatus Aminicenantota bacterium
CACTCTCGGTTCGAGGGTTGACAGTGCCCTGTGAATTCACAACGAGTTGGTAATCCTGAAGATGGATCAAACTGGCTCGAACCAGCGGCGGCGGAAAGGATACCGGTCTTTTTTCGATTTTGGGCCTGGACCGAATCATGATCACTGCAGCCAAGATCCCTATAAATATAATAATAAATGGCAAGCTGAGTTTGAGTTTCCTGTTCATTTTCCTCTCACTCCTTCCCAAGGCTGGGCGAATCAGAAGGACTGACTACAAAATCTCCGCCCAGAGCCAGGTAGAGGTCAATCCGGTTATCCAACCTCAGACGTTTGACGCTCAGAAGCTCACTCTGGGCAAGGAACGCTTGCCGCTGGGCCTCCAGGACTTCGATAAAGTTGGTCAAACCCTTGGCATACCTGTCTTCGGCCAAAATTCTCGCCGCTGTGGACTGCTCAGCCGCAACCTCCAGGGATCTCTCCCTCTTTATGAGATAGTCTTCAGCAGACAGGGCTATCTCGACTTCTGAAAAGGCGTTTAATACGCTCTGAACATAAAGGGCCAGAACTTCATTCTCTCTTGCTCTGGCCAGATCAACTCCGGCCCTGAGCCTTCCTCCCTGAAAAAGAGGCTGAAACAGATTACTGATGAGACTCCAGACTGAAAAATCTCCATCCAGAAGATCGCTGAGCTCACTGCTTGATGTGCCTGCTGACCCTGTGAGGCTGATACGGGGGTAGAGCGCCCGGCGCGACTCAACAAGGCGGGCAGAGGAGGCGGCTACTTTTTTTTCAATCGAGATCAGGTCTGGCCTGCGCCGAATGATATCCGCAGGCAAACCTGCGGGAACTTGGTCCTTTATGGCCGGCAGATTATCGCTCAATTCGATCTGAGAGGCCGGATAACGCCCGAGCAGAGTTTCAAGCTGTCTTTTGATCGCCTGGAGAAAGTTCAGCCTCTGAACCAGGACAGCCTCTGCGGTGGCCACGCTCGTCTCTGATAACCGGACATCAACAGAAGGCCTCAGGCCTCTTTTATAGCGGAGCCAAACCTGATTATTGGACGTCCGGTAGCTCTGGAGTGTGGCCTCTGCCAGCCGCACCTGCAGCTCAGCCTCCACGGCCGCATACCAAGATTTTGCGGTTTGCCCTGCAAGAGAAAGCTGAAATCCGATAAGGTCAGCCGCTGTCGCTTGAAAATCGGCTAGGGCAGCGGCCTTCCCGGCTCGGATGCGTCCCCAGAGGTCAATCTCCCAACTCAGATCGAGCGAGACACCAAAAAGGTTCGTGACTGAACTCAACACACCATCGCTTCCTCCGGGAATGGGAAAACCCACAAAATTTCTTTTCTGTCTCGATGCCCCGAAGCTTCCACCCATCTGAGGAAAGAGATCGGCTCCACTTATCCTGGCCAGAGCTGCGGCCGCATCCAAACGCGCCACTGCCGCTTTCAGATCATTATTTTCCTTCAGGACTGCATCGATGACCGTATTTAATCCTTGATCATCAAACCGGGTCCACCAGCGGGAGATATCGCCTTCTACTGAGGCCTCCTCTGAAACCCAGGTCTGGGGAACATGCACAGCGAGCTCAGGAGGTGCTTTGAGCTTCGGGACACAGGAAAGCGATAACAAGAAAAGTGGAAAAAATAATAAGCTTTTTTTCAAATAATTCATTTGATCCCTCTCTCACCAGATGTAAATATTTTGTGGGACTATATTATCGTATATAAACATTCCTATCAATAGTCGAAAGTAGAGATTTTCCGAAGGAAGAAATCCTGTATTCCTGATCCTCTTAAGGTGTGCTTTTCCTTCTATTTGTAAAACTCGATACGTGAGACAGCAATATCCGCCTTGAAGGCTTTTTTGGCACCGACAACACCTAGACGTTTTAATTTTTTCGGATTCAAAGCGCTTTTCAGGCTCTGGGGAGTGAATTGTTCAAAAGGGATTTCGACCTTTTGCCACTGGTTATCCGCAAAGAAAGGCGCCTCGTAATACTGCCAGGGCAGCCAGGTCTTGCTCGACCTGAGATGGACATAATAGTTCTCACCGTTGCCCTTTACCCAGAGGCGAACACCGGTGAACTGGCTGGCATCAAACGGGCGGCCGTTCTGCCGAAGCGGCAGTGCGACCTGGACGAATCCGCCTCTATTCTCCAGAGAGACATTGCCTTGAAGGTGGATGCAGCGCTTCCCATCAATGACTTCGAATGAATGAGAGGCCGTGGATTCTCCTCCCATGACCCGGTCGGTAAACTGCCTCCACTGAGTGCCTATAGCTGATATTCCCTCATTGAGAGAAAAATCATCGATTAAAAAATCTGATGCTGATTCCATAATATTCTCCTGAATGAATCGCTCTCTCTCGGCATTCCCTTCAAGCGGCGCAAAGAGAAGGCACAGCACTCCGAGCCAGAGAGATGCGCAGCCAAAAAGAGTCATTCCTTGAACACGCTTCTTCATTATTTGATCTCCGTGTAATTGAAAATGGATGTGGCGAAATGCCTGATATTTTATTATACCAATCTGAGAGAAAAAATCTACAAATTTTATCTGATAAATAGTGTCAAAAAGGAATATAAGGATTGCGAACAGGATGTTTTGCTGTGATTGAATAGACTATAATGAAAAGCTTATTCAACAGAAGACTAAAGCTTGTTCACATCCTCAATATATTTCGTCACGTTGAACTTTGATTTGCATCCGTTGAAGCTCATGTACCTGATTTTCCCGAACACGGGCCTTTGCCCCCAGGCCCTGTCATGCACCCCCCCGATGCTCCAGGCAATCCCCACATAGCCGTTGGGGTCTCTCCCATCCAGTTCGTACTTATCGTTCAAGAAAATAGCAATCTTCTGCGCTTCCTCAGGACTTTTCGTCCATTCCAGTATCTTCTTGGCCCAGTACATGCGCATATAGCCGTGCATCTTGCCTCTCTTGACCATCTCCATCTGAGCCGCATTCCAGAGCTCGTCATGAGTTTGTCCAGATTCAAACTGTTTTGATGTGTAGAGGTATTCCCTCGGGTCTTTGCGGTGTTCATCGAGCGTTTTTTTGGCCCAGTCGGGGAATCCGTTGAAATGGTCATAATGAGGATTATAAAAACAAAAATTATCCGACAGCTCTCTTCTGATGATCAGTTCTTCGAGGAAGTCCTCCCTTCCCTTATTCCCGGATTTTCGCACCTCGAGAGCCACCCGCTGAGCGGATAGTTGACCGAAATGGAGATAGGGGGAAAGGTCGGATACTGCCTCTTTGGTGGGATCGTTTCTGTCATCAGGATATCTTGAAAGTTTCTTCTCAATGAAGTTTTTCAACATCTTCTGTGCCTGTTTTTCACCCGGCTGTATCCACCCCAGCTCAGGAACAGTAGAATCGACTTTCAGGCTCTTCTCTGCTCTTCCCCAGTCATTGACCGGGGTCTCCACAGCCTCCCTCTGTGTCTTCAGCCGCGGAAAACCTGTCAGGAACTCTGGCAAGAGCCTCCTGATCTTGCTTCGTATTGTGTAGGCAGCAAACTCCTGCTTGGGCGAAGCGACCCAACAGGGCACGATATTATGAGCATCGACTTCATAGAAAGGAATTTTGGTTTTCTTCAACACCTCATCCTTCCATTTCCTTTTTATCCGGAGTGGGTCAAAATCCGAAACGAGGACAGAGGCCCCGATTTCCTCCGTAAATCTCGGAATCTCTTCTTCCGGCCTTCCTGTCACCAGATAAAATGGAATATTCCGTTCATGGAGTTCTTTCTCGACCTCCTTTAATCCCGAAATCATGAACCTGTACTGGCGGATGGTTGCCCCGAGAAATTCAGGAACGAGACAGAACACAACACAATGCGGTTTGATGGAGGTGTGCGCAAGCTCCTGAGCGACAAGAAGCGTCCAGTTGTACCCGACTCTCTGATCGCGGCTCATCCAGTAGACAATAGGGCCTTTTTTGTGAACGGCTAGTTCATTTAGCTTTCTGACTCTTTTTTTGATCATAACGAATGAGCAATAGTTATAAATGATTCAATAAGGAAATCAGTCGCAGGAGATTTTCCAATATAAATTGTTCAGGATTTGATTCCATAATTGGCCCATGAAGCGACTTATACCAAAGGATAAAACCGGAGTCAAAATTTTTTTTGAGCGGATTTTAAAGGCCTTCTCAGTCATCATCTTGCCCAGCTCAGGCACTCCGAGCTTTAGCCGTTACTCAGCCAAGTAAGACGTTGAGTCTCTACGCTGGGGAAAACGATTATCAAATGTGAAAAAATTGAGGGGAAGATGATTAAAAAAAAGGAAAAAAACTGAAAGATGGCCAGATTGAGGGGTAAAATGGGTTAGGTGATTCTCTCGATTTTTAATTGGAAACACAGCACAACACTCTGGCTGCTTAAGTCGCTTGGCTAATCAGTCTGTTTTTAATCTCCTCCGTTCTGTGGCTTCTTTTTGGACGTGGAATTTCCTTGGATAAGACGTGGATCGGATTGGCCATTCTGATCTGGATTAGAAGTAATGAGTCCATTCATGATATTGTCGACGCTCACTGTGGAGATTAAAAGGTTGCGAGCCAGCCAAGACGCGGATGTGGTAGAATTATCAGATTTGTCAGATGAATCAGATCCCGCGTGAGTAATGCCGGGAAGAAACAGGGAAACAAGTGCTAGGCAAGCCAGGATAGCCATGTTCTTCTTCATAGATTGCTTCTTTGGTAACATAGCCTCCTCCCAAAGATTCGACTCCTTTCCCTTATTATTGTTGCGGGATTTCTCCCGCATTACTTTTGTCGCCGCACAGACGAAAAAATTGAGAAAAATATCCTGCTTTGAGTATCCGAGTATTTTCCTCGCTTCCGTTCTACTAATATAAATATAAGAAAATGATACAGATATGTCAAGTTCAGTCGAATTATCCGCTCACTCCAAAAGCCTATTACAAATTCAGTTCAGATCTGAATGACTATGATGGCTGATGAGAAGAAATAAGATCAAAGAAATTGAAAATGTAAAATGTTTAGATGCAACTCCAAGTAAATAATACAATTAACGGAAATACAATCGGCTATTCTATCTAGCTCTGATTGGAATGCAGCCAGAATGTGTATATCAGCGGGACTGGCATCAGGAAGGCGTAAAGCATAGAAGATGGTATATCTTGAAATGATCAGTAAAGCACGTTGTCAGCGCGGGCCAGACCCGCTCCCTGTTGATAAGGCGGCAAAGCCAGCTCTTCTGCAGTGTCCCTCAACCTCATCTTGACTTCTCCTGGATCCCAAACGCCATCACCATCAACATCATAATACGTGAGTGGTGAGGTCGTTAGAACGAGAGCCACAACTCCTGTCACATGAGCGGCAGCCATACTCGTTCCGCTCATCGTTATATAGGAGCCTTTAATATAAGTGGATTTGATATCGACTCCTGGCGCTGTTATGTCGATCTCTGGCCCAAAGCTAGAAAAAAGGGCAAATTGGCAGAACTGGTCAACCGCAGATGCAGTGATCGTCTCTGTGTACTTGGCCGGATAATCTATAGAACCACCAGAGTCCCCATTATTGCCGGCCGCCGCAACAAGAGTTATTCCCGCCGCATAGGCATTTAGGATGGCTTCATAGAAGGATTGGTTATCTTCCGAGGATCCCAGACTCATGTTGATAACCTGCACCTCGTTTTGAATACACCACTCCAGCCCTTCAATCAGGTCTGAGAGCCACCCTTTCCCCTTCTTATCGAGAACCTTCACCGCATAGAGATAGATCTCAGGGCCGGTCCCGATGACTCCGATATCGTTATCAGAAGCAGCAATGATGCCAGCCACATGTGTACCGTGTCCGTTATCATCATCAGCGCTTTTTTTTGGCTTTATTAAATTTACGCTTCCTTTAACATTATCCAAGAGATCTGGGTGGTCTAAGTCGATACCCGTATCCAGAACGGCGACTCTTATCGTCGCACCAGTGGAGATGGGCCACGCCCAATCCGCATTAATCCGGTCAATTCCCCATGTGAGTTCCTCTAGAGGCTGAACCTTTTTCTTGTCTTTACCTTTGTCTTTTTTGCCAACAGCCGTAATGACTAAGTCCTCATCTATTCGCAGAACTTCCGCTTTCTTTCGGAGTGCTTTTTCGGCCTGCGGAGACAGATAAGCAGCTGAACTGTTGATCAACCGGAGATGCTTGACTTTCACTGCACCAGAATTCTCGAGCAAGGTATCTTGATCATCCACTTTTATAAATGACTTTTTAAAAACAACGATTTTCCGCGGATGTTCCAAAGGAGTGGCATTCTGCAACTGGGAAGAAAATCCCAGCAGAAGGACAGCAATAAGAAGAGGCTTTATCCTCCAAATTTTATTTATTCTCATTATTCCCCTCAATTATCTATTTTAATCACATCATAAAGATGTGACTGTACCTATTCGGAAAGGAAGTATCCGTGGAAAAAGGCTTTTTCTACTTCTTGTAAATCTACTATCCTTATCTTGTTGTGCGAGAGGGCGTTCTAATCATTGCCGTTTGGCTTCTTTTTCGATTTGGAATTTCCATTGGTTTCAACGGGGTCATCATTACTTTTTCTATCTCCCTTTTTATCTTGATCGGGTGGAGGGGGAGTTACAGGTTTGGGTTTCTTTTTCGCAACGACAGTGTGCGCAATGAAAGCCATTACGCCAAGTTGGATGTTTTGGTTAGCTGTAGAAAAAAGAGATGAAAACAAAAAGAGGTACTGTTCGGGAAAAGGGAATTCTGGGGAAGAGGAACGGGATGCTGCGTGAGTAACATCTGGAAGCATCACGGAAATGAATGCCACACACACCAAGATAGCCATCTCCTTCTTCAAGGAGTTTTTCCTTTTTTTTAACATAGCTTCCTCCTCAATAATTTGACTCCTTTCCCTTATTTTTTGAGCGGGACTTGTCCCGCAATATTTCAGTCGCAAGAAAGCCCAAAAATAAATAAGCGAAAAAATCCTGCATTAAATTTTAGATATGATATCCTCGCTTCCTTACGGCTAATATAAATATAAGAAAATGAAACAGATATGTCAAGTCGAGATTGAATTATCTACTCACTCAAGAAGATGATAAAAACTTTAAGGCGGTTCTAAAAACTCTACACTCTTCTAACTTCCGGATTTTTTCCTGATTTGTGAAAAAAATGAACAATTTCCATGTCTCGATATTTTAACTTATTGATAATAATAGAATAATATCACTTTTTCGATATTGAATGCATGAATCTAAAGAAATGCTCTATTTTTATCCACGACTACAGGCCCATCTAGTACAGACTTCTGAATCATTCAGTTTTGTCCTTAAATCAGTGTGAAATTTACATAAAACTTTTTTTTAGTTAGTATATATATATTCGAATAAATTGGCTAAGGAGGAAAGCGAAGGCATTTTTTCCTTGAATCCACTAGTTTCACTGAAAAGGAAAGATGAGTAAAATCTTCAGATTGGTTATTGGAGTCATCATTCTGCTTTTCTCCTTGAGTCAAGTCATCCTCCCCTGCCCAAACAGTCCATCCGGCCGAATAAGCTCCTTTTCACAGGAAGAATATTCCGAATATTTCAAACAGGGAGAACGTTCCCGGCTACAGGGAGATTATGAAGAAGCCATCGAGTTTTTTAAAAAGGCGTTATCTCTTTCCCGGGAAAACAAAGATACAAGAGCAGAAATCAAATCTCTGATAAAACTGGGCCTCCTCTACTGGAACACAGGAAAGCCTGGTGATTCCGCTGATTTCTATAAAAAAGCTCTATCCATAGCCGAGAATGCGAAAATCAGCGAGAAAAAAGAGGAGATTCAAAATTATATTCAGATCTATGATTTCTACCAGGCTGGAAAGGGATTCCGAGATGATTTTTCCCCTGGCGAATACCAAAAATCCATAGAAAGCTTTGAAAAGGCCATAGCCTTGGCGAGAGAAATTCAAAGCAAAGAACATGAGCTGAAATGTCTTCGGCAGCTCAGCTACACCTATTCAAAATTGAATGATCTCGATAAACTCTTATCTCTGAGTCAGTCGGCTCTGGAAATCGCCCTTCAGATCAACCATAAACAAGAGGAAGGACGTTGCTTGTTCAACATCGGTTATTACTATGATGATGAGGGAGATTATTCTCAGGCTCTCAGTCACTACACAGAAGCGCTGAGAATAGCCAGAATTGTGGAAGATTATAATGATGAATCTATGTGTTTGACCAATATCAGTTACATTTACACCGAACTGGGAAACTACGATAAAGCCCTGGAATACCTGAGAGATGTCTTGAGAATCGACCGGGAAGTACTCGAGGATGACGCTTACGTGGCGATCGACTTGAGCAATATCGGAGTCACCTATCAAAAAAAGGCACTCCAAACCGGCAATGCAGACGATTTTTATAACGCCCTGGCCAATTATGAGGAAAGCCTCAAAATCGCCCGAAGGATCAAGGAAACCGAAACAGAAATGGAGGCCTTAAACAATATGGGCTTTGTCTATATTGATCTCGAACGCTATCCGGAAGCTCTGGAATATTTCAAACAAGCACTTATCAAAGCAGAAGAGCATAAAGACGATGAAGAAACCGCTAATATTCTCATCAACATCGGAATCGCTTACACCAAACAAGGGAATTATGATCAGGCCATACAACACTGCCAAAAAGCCATTGAGACTGCATCTCCGACTGGAAAAGAATATCTTCTCTGGGAAGCGCATTTTGAGATGGCCAACGCGTATATGAAAAAAGGCGATTATAAGGACGCTCTAGGAAATTATAAAAAATCCATAGAATACCTTGAAAACATCCGCTCCAGGATCGTACTCGAAGAATTTAAAGCGAGTTATCTGGGCACGGACAAAAGACTCGAGGCCTACCAGAACACAATTGACCTACTGTTCAGGATGTCCAGGGTTGAGCCTGAAAAATTTTATGACAGCGAAGCATTCCATTTTCTCGAAAGGGCAAAGGCCCGGGCTTTCCTTGACAAGCTGGAAGTCTCTCAGGTGAACATTACCCAGGGTGTTGACAGAGAGCTTCTCGATGAAGAAGAAGAATTGATGAACGAGATATCTAACCTGAACTCCGAGCTTCTCAAACCCGGTTTGAAGCCAGAACAAGAAAAAGACATTATGGATAAGCTCGGCCAGAGCGAAGAACAGTTAGAGGCCCTGAAGAGAAAAATTAGAATGTCGAGTCCGGCCTACGCCAACCTCAAATACCCTCAGATCATCTCTCTCGAAGAAGCTCAGAAACACATGCTCGACTCCGGGACAGCATTTTTTGAGTATTCCTTGGGAGAGATAAATTCCTATGCGTTCGTTATCACGAAAAGTAACCTTCAAATCTTTCCTCTGCCTTCCGCTGAAAAGATCCAGTCCAAGGTGAGAGACTACCTGGAAGTGATTGCGGACAGAGACAACAACGATTTCAGGCTCGGCCACGAGCTCTTCAAGATACTTGTCTCTCCTGGGCTGGATGAAAAGCTTGAAAAAATTATTTTCATTCCGGATGGAATCCTTCACTATCTCCCGTTTGAAACACTGCTCACCCAGGAAAATAGCCGCCGCTGGCTGATCAAAGATTATAAAATATCTTACGCACCTTCCATATCTTCTCTTCGTGAGATTATCGAGCGTGAAGGCGCCCAAAAACGAAAAGGCCAAAAGGACCTTCTTGCCTTCGGTGATCCTTATTTTGGCCCGGAGGAAGAGAAAGCAGATGAAGAGGATACATCAAAAACCAACCCCTCAGTCAGAACAACTCAATTTCAAAGGCTCCAATACAGTGGACTGGAGATAGAGAAGATCGCAAATCTATTCAAAAAGAAGGCCATAGATATTTTTAAAAGAGATGAGGCAACCGAAGAACAGCTTAAAAAGCTCAATCTCATGCCTTATAGAATTCTCCACTTCGCCACACACTGCATCATCGACGATATTAAACCCGATCGATCTCACATCGTTTTTTCAGTGGGCAATGCTTCAACTGAGGACGAAATCCTTCAGATGCGAGAGATATTTAGCCTCGAATTGAACTCTGATTTAGTGACTCTTTCTGCGTGCCAGACAGGGCTCGGCCAGTTCATAAAAGGAGAGGGAATAGTCGGGTTGAGCAGAGCTTTTTTCCACGCCGGCGCCTCATCAGCCATCATCAGTTTATGGGCCGTGCATGACCAGGCCACCTCACAGTTTATGGAACGGTATTACCTCCATCTTCGCTCATCAAACTCGATCATGGATGCTCTGCAAAAAACCAAGCTTGAAATGATAGACT
>JASFPJ010000099.1:0-10178 GCA_050116035.1 Candidatus Aminicenantota bacterium
GGATGAAACTTTCAATCTCTTGTGCGAGATTATCGAGGAAGGTGTAAAGAACAGAGAATTCAGAAAAGTGGATGTCAGACAGGCGTGCTTCATTCTGGGAGCGATGATTCGCGGCTTTCACTTTAAAGGTCCGGTCAGAGAGAAAAAAGAGCTGAGCATCCAGGAAAGCACCGATCTGCTTCATAATTATTTCCTCTATGGAATAAAAAGAGAGAGAAAAGCATAAAAGGAGAGTCAGTATGAAGAAAGGAAGAACCATACTCTTGGTTGTCCTGTTGATTTTATGGGCAGTCCGATTTTCTTTTCCACAAGAAAAGATAACCCTGACACTCGAAGAGAGCATTCGACTGGCTCTTTCCCAGAATCCTTATCATCTGGCAGCTGAGGAAAGAGTGGAGACGGCCAGAGCTCAAGTCAGGGAGGCCGCAGCGGGTTTTTTCCCATCACTGAATGCTCAAGGGTTGCACACGCTTGATGAGAAGCTATTTGAGCTGGAGTTTCCCGATCCCATCACCGGACAGTTTCAGAGGATTTCTGTGGACTTTACCCGGGACTATCAATTTTCTTTATCTCTTTCCTTGCCTCTTTACACTGGCGGCCGTTTGATATCTGGATTCAAGCAGGCGAAATACTCCCTTCTTTCTTCTGAAGAAGCTGTGCGACAATCAGAGCACATCACTGTCTTTAATGCCAAAGCGGCATTCTACGGCTACCTGCTGGCAGAGGATTTTGTCAGAGTAGCAGAAGAGGCGGTTGAGGTGGCTGAAAAGCATTTTAAAAACGTGGAAAGGCTTTATGAAGTCGGCATGGCCTCAAAATTTGACCTCCTCAGGTCTGAAGTGGAATTAGCCAACCTTAAGCCTCAGCTGATCAAATCCAGGAATAACCTGAAAATAGCTGAGCTGAACCTGAAAACGCTTCTTGGGCTGGATCTTTCGCAGCCTATCGAGATCAAAGGAGAGTTGAAGTTTGAGCTTTTTGAACCTGATTTAGAGGCGTCAATCGATAAGGCTCTGGTGAAAAGACCCGAGCTCAGCCAGCTAGGATACCAAAAGAAGATGGCCGGAGAGATGCTGAAGTTAGCGCGAGCATCAAGACTTCCGACTGTCGCGTTATCGGGAACCTATAATTACTGGGCCGACCGTTTAAATTTTGAGGAAAATACCTGGCAGAATTACTATGCGGTTAATTTGGCATTGACCATTCCCATATTTAATGGTTTTAGCACATCCGCTAAAGTGGCTCAATCCAAAGCCATGATCAAAGAATTGGATTTAACCACCAAGGGCCTGATGGACATGGTGAAATTCGAAGTTAGAGAGGCTCTTTTAAGGTTAAACGAAGCCAAGGAATCCCTTCTTTCCCAGGAGAAAAATGTTGAGCAGGCCGAGGAAAGCTTGAGGATTGCTGAAATCAATTTTGCGGAAGGGATGATCACAACTCTAGATGTCAGTTCTGTTCAAGCGGCTCTAACCCAAGCCAAGACTAATTATTCTCAAGCCCTGTATGATTATGTTATGTCCCTGGCTCAATTGGATAAAGCCATGGGAGTGGGGCGAAAGGATTGAATAGATGAGAGAAGAAAACATGAGAATGAAGAAAGAAGACCGGAGGAATAAAATGAATAAAAGGCAAATGATAAAAGTATGTGTGGTTTGGCTCCTTTTCTTTTCCTTTTTGACCTGTCGTCCACCCGAGGGAGAAGAAGGAGGAACAGAAGAAAAATTTGCTGCGGCTCCAGTTAAAGCGTTCAAAGTCCAGAGGCAAAAGATATCAGAGAGATTATTTTACACCGGTGTGATCGAAGCCTGGAATAAGATAAATATCACTCCTGATATCGGGGGAAAAATCGCAAAGATTCACGTCGAAGAGGGAGACGTCGTCAAAAAAGGGCAGCTTTTAGCAGAACTGGATACGCGGGCTGTCCGCCTTCAGCTGGAACAAGCACAAGCGGCTTTAGCTGTGGCAGAAGCCAACTATAATGACGCCCGGAAGAACATGGACAGGATGGAACGTTTGAAAAAGGAAGATGCGGCCTCTGACCAGCAGTATGAAAAAGTCAAGTTGGCTTATGATGCGTCTGAAGCTCAACTTAAACAGGCCCAAGCCGCTCTGAATCTGGCTCGTTACAACCTGGATGTTTCACTGATGAAGGCTCCATTTAGTGGGGTTGTGGCTTCGAAAAACGCAGAAGTGGGAGAAGTGATCAATCCGATGATGGGAGGGTTTTCAGCAACCAGCGGTGTGCTGACCTTAATGGATTTCTCCCGAGTGAAGATCGAGGTTGATGCGACTCAGCGGGATGTGGCCCGTATCAAAAGAGGTCAGCCAGCCGAGCTGAGAGTGACAGCCCTGCCGGACCGGATCTTCAAGGGACAGGTATCCATCGTGAACATAACCGCTGATCCGGTGTCCAAGAAATTCAAGGTTGAAGTCACCATAAATAATCCTGACCTCGCTTTGAGGCCTAACACCTTCGGTGAGGTCATCCTTGAAGTCAGTACCCACGAACAGGCCTTAGTCATTCCTCAAAAAGCAGTCCTGGAGAATAAATACGTCTTCCGAGTCAAGGACGACAAGACAGTGGAGAGGATTGAGGTTATCCTTGGTCTTCAGAACTCTGACAGGATCGAAGTCATCAACGGGCTCAAGGAAGGAGATTTGGTTGTCGTGGAGGGAAACTTTGGTCTTGAGGATGGTACCCAAATAGAGATCAGAGAGGTCATAGAATGAAAGTACCAGAACTAGCGGTTAAACGAAAAGTCTCAACGGCCATGCTGGCCATGATTCTGGTCGTGCTGGGATTCATCGCCTTCGCCAGTCTTGGCCTAGATTTTTTCCCTGACATCGAGTTTCCCACGGTCTCCGTTGTCACCACTTACTCCGGCGCTTCATCCGAGGATATCGAGAACACCATCACCAGGCCCCTCGAACAGATTATCAACACCATCAGCCGGGTCAAGGAAGTGGATTCGATGACGACCGAGGGAGCCTCGGTGATCATGGTGGAGTTCGAATGGGGTACAAACCTGGATTTTGCCGCTCAGGATATCAGAGACCAGATTGGGCTCTACCGGAATTTTATTCCGGAAGATGCGAGCGATCCGTTGGTGGTCAAGTGGAACCTTGGCCAGATGCCCATCATTTTCGGTGGGATCACCGCAGACAGGCCAACTCTTGAACTCAAAGAGCTAATAGAAGATGAGGTTGCACCGCGGCTGGAGAGGATCGACGGCGTCGCGTCAGCCCAGGTATTCTCCATGGACACTCGAGAGATCCTGGTGGCTGTGGATAAGGCTGCCCTGGAGTCCTTCAATATATCCTTCGACCAGATCCTTATGGCTCTCAGCATGGAGAACCTGAACCTTCCTGCCGGGCGGGTCACGGAGAGACACTCCGAATACCTGTTGCGAACCATTGGAGAATTTCGAAGTCTGGATGATGTCCGGAATACGATCATCGGTTCAACCCAGACCGGCCAGCCCATCTACCTTACGGATATAGCTGCAGTCAGGGACACTCTGAAAGATACGCGTTTGATTAGCCGGACTCAAGGGGAAAAAGCGGTTTTCTATTTCATCAGCAAACGTTCAGGCGCGAATACCGTCACCACAGCCCAGGATGTCAACAGAGAACTGGATAGAATTTTGCCGACGCTGCCTCCGGATGTGACTTTTCATCCTTTTATGGACCAGGCGGATATGATCCAGAGCGTCGTCCGACGCACCGGCAACAATGCCCTGGTCGGCGGGATTCTGGCCATATTCTTCATCTTTATCTTCCTTCGCAATTGGCGTCCAACCTTGACCATCGCTCTGGCCATTCCTCTTTCGATCATCACCACCTTCATCGCTTTTTATCTCGCCGGCTACACCATTAACCTTCTCACTCTCGGGGGATTGGCGCTGGGCATCGGAATGCTGGTTGACAACGCTATCGTCGTTATCGAGAGTATTTTCCGCCACATGGAAGAAGGCGAGAATAGGGAGGAAGCGGCAAAAAGAGGCGCTTCTGAGGTGGGGATGGCCATCACCGCTTCCACGCTGACCACGATCGCCGTGTTTTTCCCGATGGTCTTTGCTCAGGGAATTACCGGAAGGTTGACTCGTGGTTTAGCGCTGGCCATTGCCTTTTCTCTGCTGGCCTCACTGTTTGTGGCCCTCACGGTAGTCCCCATGGTGGCCTCTGTCTTGTTCAAAGCCAACAACAGGCAGGATGAGGAAAGAAAGAATAAGAGAAAAATCCAGTTTGAAAAAGCCAGGAATTTTTACAGGAATCTCCTGCACAAGGCCCTTAAGCGAAGAGGGCTGGTTCTGGGAGGGACGTTTGGCTTATTGGTCCTTTCATTGGCCATCGTTCCTTTCCTGGGGACAGAATTCATGCCGGCCATGGACAGAGAGATGATCATGCTCCAGGTCAAGATGCCCGTGGGAACGTCACTCGAAGAAACGAATCGTGTGGTGACGATGGTCGAAAGATTGATGGCCCAGGAACCGGAAGTGCTGAATGTATCGGTTCAAGTCGGTTCCCAGGCTGAGGAGAACCCTGCGGATATGGCCGGAGGAATGTCCACCACGGGCTCGCATGAAGGATTGCTCTGGGTTGGATTAACACCTTTAAGAGAAAGAGACCTTTCTGATATCGAAGTCATGGAAAAGATTCGAAGCAAACTTCCTAAGCTCAAGGATGTCAAGTTTGAGTCTCTCGATATCGGACAGGCCATGATGGGAGGAGCCACAGCCCCGGTCGAGATAAAGATCTTCGGAAAAGATATCAGCATCCTGAAAGAAATCGGAGATAACGTGGTCGAGAGAATCCGTGGTGTGGAAGGCTTGAGGGATGTCACTCATTCCCTGGCGGAAGGAAAGCCCGAGTACCACATCACCATAGAGCGGGAAAAGGCCTCGCGGATGGGGCTGAAAGTCAGCCAGGTCGGAAACGCGATTCAAACCGCTACGTTGGGTAAGGTTGCCACACGCTTCAGAGAAGGCAACGAGGAGATCGACATCAGAGTTCGATTTGAGGAGAAGTTCAGAGACAGACTGGAAGATATCAGAAACATACCGATCATGACTCCTTTGAACACCACAGTCAGCCTGGGAGAGGTAGCCGTCATTACTCGTGGAGAAGGCCCCATCCGGATCAACCGGGAGAACCAGGCTCGGGTGATCACGGTCACAGGGAATATCGTTGGCCGAGACCTGGGGAGTGTGGTGAGAGACATCAGAGGAAGGATAGCGGATATTGAGAGAGGATTGCCATCCGGATATTTCACTGAATTCGGCGGTCAGTTCGAACAGATGCAGGAAGCTTTCGTCATCATGGCCGCTGCCTTTGCCCTCGCCACTCTGCTGGTCTACATGATCATGGCCTCCCAGTTCGAGTCGTTCCGCCATCCCTTTGTCATCATGTTTACCATCCCTCTGTCCATCATCGGAGTGATTGTCGCTCTGCTCATTTCGGGAAGGCCTGTCAGCCTGCCGGTATTGATCGGTTTCATCATACTGGGCGGAATTGCGGTCAACAACGGCATTGTCATGGTGGATTATATCAACCAGTTGAAGCAGAGAGGAGTGGACAAGAAGGAGGCAATTCTTCAAGCCTGCGTCGTGCGGCTGCGGCCGGTGTTGATTACGGCTTTCACCACTATCCTGGGCATGATGCCCATGGCCCTGAGTGTTTCGGAGGGAGCTGAGATGAGAGCGCCCATGGCTATCACTGTGGTCGGCGGATTGACGGCTACGACTTTTCTGACGCTCTTCATCATTCCTATTGTTTACAGTTTTTTCGACCGGGTGAAGTTTAAAGAAAAGGTTGTATAAGGACAATTCTCAGAAAAAGAGGATTCCGAATAGATGGCTCGTAAAGAAAGGGTCAGTGAAGAAGGGCTCAGGGCTCGACATTAGACATTTTGTTTTAGTCAATTAAAATCCTTTAAGAGTGAAGTTTTGATTTATTTAGTGGTTAAATGTCTGATGTCCAGCCCTGACCCCATTGGGGAGAACCCCATAAGAGATTAAGTCTTGTACCTGAGGAATGCTCCGATTTTTCCGTATCTGTTCAATTTGGATGGGGGTGCAACATGCTTGACTTGGCAGTTTTTATCCATGGCTGCCTCCACGGCTTCGTCGATGATATCCATCATTTTATCTGTTTTTATCTGACAGGAGGGGCACTTGAGCTCATCCAGAAACAGAAAATGGCATTTGGGACACTTCCTCCCAGGTTGGGAGAAATTGCGAGTCACGATAAGGGTTTGGACTTCACTCTGATTGAGGCTCCTTAGAGTCTGTTTCAAGCCGGCGGTGGCCAATCCCCCTTTCTCCAATTCAGAGATTAGCCTGGGTACAATCTCGTTTTCTTCCTGCTTTTTCAGCTTTTTTTCTAACTCCAGAGATTCTTTCAAGAGTGTGGTCTCTGGATCACCGGGCATGGCTTTGAGTCTTCCTTTTATTTTGCCTTTGATATAAGGATGGAGGAGTGCTTCAAAATCTGAGCAGTACTTTTCTCTACATCCCAAGAAGATCCATTCAAAGTGATTTTTTTTGAATAACTTGAAGGTTGTCTGGGCTATCTTTTTCAGGTTGTCATGGAGGTGAGTGGCAACGTGTCTTTCGATCCGTTTCGATTCGTAACCTTCCCAACCTCCTTCTCTGACTTTACTGGGGACATCCTCCTTGTGGCTATCCAGGAGAGTGATTTCCCCCATGAATATGTCATACCATTTGGCTTCTTTGCGGTCTAGAGTCAAGGCAAAGATTCGGTGGTGTTCATCCAGAATTGCAGAGAGTGGACGAACATAAGGATTTCTATCGAATACGATTCTGTTCCTTGGGGGGCTGGGAAGATTGAAAAACTGCCAGAAATCCTGGCTGCTGCATGAGAATACGGCTAACCCTGAAAAATTATTCGATGAGAGATTTTGAGAGCAAAAACGGTCAATTTTGTTCAGGTCTTTATAAAGTGAGTCTTTCTTTTTCTTGCCTGCATCCAACTCTTCGATTTGGGATTTGCTTTGATTCAGAAGGTTTTTCAAAGAAAGAACAATCTCTTTCTTCCTCATTTGGCTCTTGTCCGAATTGAGATAAAAAGAGGTTGTTAAAAAATCTTCACTCTTGAATTTAGATAAGTCTTCAACCTGCTGCCGACTCAAAAATTTCATCAGGCCTCCTTTTCATGAATTGTAGGTGAGTTTAAAGATTTGGATGAAAAGACATGACGTAAGCTGGAGGGTGTCACTGAATGTTAAAATAAGAACTGAACCTCCATTTGTCAAGTATCAAGATTTGAATTTGGGGTCAGACCTTAGTCACTTCAGTAATTTCGATCTGGCTATTAAAAGTGGATGTATAAAAGCTGCGGCAATTTCAACCTTATTCTAAAGGAAATTGGGGTTATCAAGGTCTCATTTATACAATCGATATTAACAATATTTATTACTGGAGTGACTTAGATCTGATCCCCTTACTCTTACTCTTTACTCTTAAACAAGAAGGGATTATAATATGAGCGCTCGCGAGAGTGGAAGGCTCTCGCACGCGGAAGTGGCGGAATTGGTAGACGCGTAAGCCTCAGGAGTTTATGGTCTTTTAGACCGTGTGGGTTCGAGTCCCACCTTCCGCACCAGCTTGACTCCAGCATTGAGGCCCGATTTGGCCATTGCATAGAATAATGGATATATGTCCCTCACAAAGAATCTTCTCCTCGTAAATCCCTGGATTTATGATTTCACGGCCTATGATTTTTGGATGAGGCCTTTGGGGCTTTTGTATATTGCTTCCCTTCTTCGAAAACACACACGCTACCGTTTGGACTTTATCGATTGCTTGGACCGCCACCATCCACTGAGTAGAAAAGAAACAAAGACGAAGCCTGATGGAAGAGGTCCCTTTCCGAAAGAGGAAGTGCCTAAGCCTTCAATCTTGAAAGATGTCCCTCGGAAATTTTCTCGCTATGGGATTCCCATCCCACTTTTTCTCGATAAATTGGAACAGATTCCTGTCCCTGACCTGGTTCTCGTCACCTGCACGATGACTTATTGGTATCCAGGGATTCAGTTAGTGGTGGAGCTTATCCGGAAAAAATATGGACAGGTCCCCATTGTTTTGGGGGGAGTTTATGCCACGTTAATGCCTGAGCACGCCAGTGCCTTTTCAGGAGCAGATGTAGTGTCTCAGGGCGCAGGAGAAAGGGAGATTTTTTCCTTGCTCAGAGAAGTCTTAGGAGACAGTTCAACGCCAGATTATCGGTATGAAACCCTGGAGGAGATTCCCTGGCCTGCATTTGATTTGTTGTCGGCCAGGGATGTTCTTCCTGTTTTAACTTCAAGAGGATGTCCTTTCAATTGTTCTTTTTGTGCCAGCCCTTTACTGCATGAAAATTTTGAGCAACGGACGCCTTCTTCGGTTGTCTCTGAAATCGAACATCATTACCGGGAGCATAAGACCCGTAATTTCGCTTTTTATGATGATGCTTTGCTGATTGGGAAAGACAAACACATCATACCTTTGTTGAAAGAGCTTATCCAGAGGAAACTTCCTGTTTTTTTCCACACGCCCAACGGTCTGCATTTGAGAGAGATCGACTCAGAGATGGCCTCTCTTTTCAAGAAAGCGAATTTCCAGTCTCTCTTTCTCAGCCAGGAATCCATTGATGAGAATGTTCTGACAAAGACTGGCTCTAAAGTTTCAGAAGGTGATCTGGAAAAGGCTCTGGGTCATCTGAAAAAGACGGGCTTCAGGCGCCGTGAGATCAATGTTTACCTGATCGTGGGATTGCCAAGCCAGGATATTGACGGCGTGAGAGAGAGCATTCTTCATGTTCAGAACCTGGGAGCGATTCCAAGGCTGGCCTATTTTTCACCTGTTCCAAGGACCAAGGAATGGAAAGAGATCGTCGAAAAAGGATACTTGGCTCAGGATGCAGACCCACTTCTTCATAACAAGCTCGCTTTCCTCTATCTCTCATCAGGGTTCTCACCACAGGAGTTGAGATCACTCAAGGAACTCGCCATCGGACAAAATAACAGCAATGACTTTGAAAATGGAAAATAAGGAATAAGGGTCATAAGTTCGATGAAGGATATTTTTTAGGCTCTCCGCAAATATTAGTGCCTGAGTTGGAATAATTAACTTGAGGGGATGGCTTTTCTCTCTTCAGATTTTTTACGTCATTTCCTCATCATCCTCGTGCCTGAGCTTTCTTGAAGATATTTGAGGAGGAATGAGAGTTGAATCAGAAACTCAAACGGAAGGTGAGTCTGAGTGTCCGTGTTCCAAACAGCGATGTGATATTTCTGTAAGCTGAACTTAAGCGCCGTGTGCCCTGAACTGTATTTTCGTCATCTGGATACCAGAAGCCTCCGTCGTTTTGAAAAGTGAAATCGTTCTTTGTCCCGAAAACATTCAATACATCCGCAGCAAAACTGATACTCCCGGCTCGCCCAGCTCTAAATCGCTTTTCAATCCTCAAGTCCAGACTGGAATAGGGTTCGGTTCTTCTGTCTCCCGGTTTTTCGAGAAAAACTGTGACTGGAGCGCTGAAAACATTGTTTGCCTGGATCCAGGAAGAAGGAGGGATGACAGTCACGCTTCTTGTCCATGGAATGCCTGACATGTATCTGTAATTAAAGCTCAGGAAGAATCCAAGAGGCATTTTATAAATACCCATTAGCTTGAGCGATAGAGGTATGTCATAAAAGAATCTTGAATCTTCAGGTAGGTTTACGAATGAGTTTGGGTCCAAAATTTCATTCGTGAATCCATAGCTTCCGTCATCCATATGATTGACGTTTCCCGTAGACTGGCTGAAGACAAGTGACCCATTCAACTGCCAGTTGTGTGACATTCTTTTGTTGAATGCTATTTCAAGAGCCTGATGTTTTCTTTTTAATTCGGGAACATTATTGAGTCTGGAAAAAAGAAGAGGAGCATTATTTGATCTGTAATAGACAGTGAGGCGACTGTCGGGATATTCATCGACGCCAGGCACTACGGTCTCGAAAGGAATCCACCAGTTTTGTGTATCACGGGCGGTCGTGTACCAGTCTCTATTCATGTCGGGGTCGTAGAGAACATTTGCGAGAATGTTTTTCTTGGTTTTGTGGAGATAGCTCACCCGGAAAGAGAAGTCATGGGAGATTTCTTGGTGGATTCCGACTGTAAATTCATCTGTATAAG
>JASFPJ010000100.1:0-10150 GCA_050116035.1 Candidatus Aminicenantota bacterium
GCTGAGGAATCCCACAGGGCCATAGACTAAGAATTTGGCCTTGTACCCTCGAATTTTTAGCTCGGCATTCTCTACATGCTTTTCTTTTCTGCCCTCTTTGAGCAGTATCCTTTTTTCTTGTTCTTTGTCTCCTTTTTTTATCATCTGGTAATCATAGACATAGGTGCTTCTCTTCATTCGTCTTTGTCTCAAGTTGACTTTTTGTAAAGGAGTTGACGATTCAAGGTCTTTTGAGACGAAGACTTTCCTTCTGGTGTAAAAATAGATTTTTTCTTCAATGTTTTCATGGCAGACAAAATACAGAGCCATTTTCTTCAATCTTTCACAGTACGCAGCGGTTTTTTTCAGAATATTCTTTAGTTTAGTTTGATTGACTTCTGCGGTGACTTTTTGAGATAGATAAAGATTCCCGCTGTTTAAAAAAAATAAAAGCAAGAAAAGGCAGATTATTTTTTTTCTCATCCCTCTGAGTATAAACTTATCACAAATTCCGTATCAGGGGAATACTCCGTTATTCTCATAGTTCATATGAATGAGTGATCCATATAATTTTCCCGGCTGAGGTTTCTTGCAGGCGTGAGAGTTGTTTTAGGAATTTGAATTGTGTGTATTCAATGAGTCTTAGAATTCACCGACACACTCAATATATTGGCGTTAATTCATCTTTATTTCGCGGGAAGTCATTAAACAAAAAGATTGGCCTCCATTTGGTTTTGACAAATGAGCGTTTCATGTGGAATAATTTTTTTACTCCCAATAGTGAAAGAAAGGAGACTCAATGAAAGACCGTTGGATAATCCTGGCTGTGATTATGCTCCTGACAGCTCCGTCCTTCGGATCCGACTGGACCTTGGAAGCTTTTTTGGGAGGGGCCTGGAATATTCCCTCTTCTCTCACAGTCCTGCAAAGGGGATATCCCGATGTCTCTTTGAAAGCTCGGTATGACGAGAAAACATTCGAAGGATTTCCCTATTATGATTTGCGGATTAGCCGGTGGTCAAATAACAGGGCCTGGGAGCTCGAGCTTGTGCACCATAAGATCTATCTTTCCAATCCCTCTCCAGAAATAGACAAATTTTCTATCAGCGATGGGTTCAACATAATCAGTGTTAATCATGCATGGAATGTAAAGAAAATTATTTTGCGTCTGGGCGCAGGCGCTGTGCTGACACATCCGGAGAGTACTATTCGGGGGATGGCTTTTGATGAATCTCGGGGAATGTTTAATCAAGGATATTATTTTTCAGGGGCAGCTCTCCAGGCTGCTCTGGGAAAACACCTATTCCTGTGGAAAGGTTTATTTGCTTCTTTTGAAGGGAAAGTGACAGCTGCCTTTGTTCAGGTTCCGATAGCGGGCGGCCATGCCGACGTGACAAATGTGGCGTTCCACATTCTGGTGGGCTTGGGGTACAGGATTTGATTCTTGACCCGAGTATTTCCTTCCCCCATTCACATTCTCCAAAACAGCTTCAGCTCTTTGACATAAAAATATTTCTATGCTATAAATTTTCCCTGGGGAGTGGAGGAGAAAAGCCTGTGCGGCAAACAGGCTAAATAAACGAAAGAGGCGGGAGATTGAAAACAGATGAGTCACAGAGAATGTCTTTCTGTCTCGTCTTTCTGAATTCATTTAAAAAGAAAATATGAGATGAAGCAATGAAACTTGTGTGTATAGAAGGTCAAGAAAAGGACATGACCTGGGAACTGAGCGGTTCTCGGTTGGTTATTGGCCGCGATTCTATCTGCGACGTCATCGTTAATGACCCGAAGTTATCCCGGATACATGCCGAGGTCGTTAAGGAAGGAAATGCCTTCATTTTCTATGATAAAGAAAGCCTGAATGGTTCTTTCATCAACGAGAATCGAGTCACTCGTCAAATCCTGATTCCCGGAGATATCATTAAAATAGGGGACACTTCTATCCAAGTTGTCGGGGAGAAACTAACCGCGGATGTCGATTGGCAGAAGAGCGATCCGATGATCACCACACA
Organism: Candidatus Aminicenantota bacterium; assembly: GCA_050116035.1. GTDB lineage: Bacteria > Acidobacteriota > Aminicenantia > Aminicenantales > Aminicenantaceae > SOIA01. Next base: position 1,992 of record JASFPJ010000100.1, read on the forward strand.
GATTCCGCTTGATCAATTGACAAGTCAGATAGAAGCCGTCGTCTCTTCACCTGAAGCCATCGCAGAAGAGGAGGCGGATTTAGCCACAAAGAGACATATCCAGACCGCCAAGCTGATAAAGAATCTTGAGACGATCTACTCTGTCGGCAATGCGATCAATTCCATCCAAACAGTGGATGAGCTGCTTGACCAGATTGCTGAAACGTTACTGAATGTGTTTCGAGATGTGCAGAGGGTGTGTATCCTGCTCAAAGAGAATAAAAAAAAGTTTGAACCGAAGTTTATTAAAACCAGGGCTGATATCCCCTCCCAGCCGTTTCAATTGAGCAGCACCATCGTTAATAAATCAGTCAAGGAAGAAGTGTGTATTCTGGCCAATGATGCAGCCAGCGATGAGCGGTTTTCCGGGTCGGAAAGCATTCTCACGATGAACGTCCGTTCAGTCATGTGTGCTCCCCTTGTTAATAAAGGAATTGTTTTAGGTCTGATCTACCTCGACAACCGCGAAAAACCGAATTGTTTCGATGATAATGATGTGGCCCTCCTTTCCGCTTTAGCCAACCAATCGGCTATCGCCATAGAGAATTCAAGTCTTTATGAGGACATTCAGAAGTCTTATCACGAAGCCATTCTCGCGCTGATGAATACAGTTGAAGCCAAAGACCCCTACACGCGAGGACACTCTCAGAGGACAGCCCGGTACTCTCTCGGAATTGCCCAGGAGATGGGATTGAGTGAAGACGAGTGTAAGAAGATAAAGACAGCGGCTGAACTCCATGATATCGGAAAGATCGGCGTCAAGGATCTCATCATCGGAAAAGACAGCCCCCTCTCAACCATGGAGTTTCATTCCATCCAGGCTCATGTCCTCACCGGCGAAAACATCCTCAAACCGATTGAATACCTTAGTTTTGCGCTTCCTATAGTTCGCCATCATCATGAAAAATTCGACGGCACAGGGTACCCGGATGGCTTAAAAGGGAAAAAAATCCCCCTTCCGGCTCTGATTATCGGAGCCGCTGATGCTTTTGACGCCATGACTACACAGAGGCCCTACAACAAGCCCTTGCCCTTTAAGAAGGCCCTAGAAAAATGTAAAGAAATGAAGGGGAAGCAGTTTGACTCGGATGTGATTGATGCTCTGGAACGTTTTATCAATCAGAATATTAAAAACCTGACCAAAACGGACGAACTAGAGGAAAAGGCAAAGGCGACTAAAGTTGAACCTCCTGAGAAAGAGAAGAGTAAGACTGTAAGGAAAAAAGAGAAATAAGCTCAATTAAAGGGGAGGGGGACTCTGCTTCCATCCATAGCCAGCATCGCATCGTGAATTCCTTCCTCGGTTGAAGCGAAATCTCAGCTTATTCTCTTTTAGATTCCCGAAAGGCTGGATGATATGCGGAGAAAGATTGAGCCATGAAAATGCATTTTCCTTTTGACCCTATCGAAAGGTCCAGAGAAGTTGAGCGTGTCGTCATGAAGGAGGGGAAAAGGCTGTATCACAGATTCAGGGCCGCTCCGTATTATGGAGGGATAGCCACGGCCGATGCTATAGGATGCTCTTTTCTCTGTGCCTACTGCTGGAATTATTTCAGGAATCTGAATCCGGCCCGTTTCGATAAACACTATTCGCCTTCACAGGTTGCCTTCAATCTGCTGAGAATTGCACGGAAAAAGTCTTTTCATCTCTTCAGGATAACAGGGTCTGAGCCGGTGCTCGGAGAGCCCTCTTTGAATCACCTGGTGGAGGTGCTCAAGATTATATTTAGCGAGATGGAAGATTCGACATTTATCCTCGAAACGAACGGCTTTTTTCTGGGCTACAGAACTGACCTTGTCGAAAAAATTAATTTTCGAAATCTATGGATCAGGATTTCTCTGAAGGGTGTGGATGAAGAGTCTTTTGAAACAATAGCCGGAGTCAGCGGGGAATTTTTCACGTATCCTCTGATCGCTCTCAAGAAGATGGAAGATCAAGGTCTGAAAGCGTGGCCTGCGGTGATGAGGGATCTCTTCGCTGACGATGAGTTGACCTGTCTCTCGCAAAGGCTGGCTGAAATGGAGATAAAAGCCAGGCTGGAAGAAGAGGTTCTTGAAGCCTATCCGTTCGTGCTGGAAAACATGGAAAAGCGCGGTATTGAGATAAAACACCCTCATTAAAAGGGGACAGGCTACTTTTTTTAGAAAAGAGGGACAGTCCCTATCTTCCTTAAAAAAGGACTGAAAGGGACAGTCCCTGAAAAAGGTTGCCTGATTACTGAGCATAAAGACCTCCCCTTATTTTAAGGATAGGAGTTAAAAACAAAGAGTGCTGATGTGTTAATTAAAATTAGTATGAATAATTCAGGTTATTTAAATTCGAATTTTTTTTCCTTAAAGAGCTTCAAACAAGCATCCACAGCCTCACGATCGTAGAGAGTCCCCCTGTTTTTTGTGATTTCTTCAAGGGCTTTTTCTAGACCGAGAGCGGCCCGATAAGGGCGATGGGAAGCCATGGCTTCAACCACATCAGCAACGGCCAGAACTCTTGCCTCAATTAGGATGTCTTTGCCTTTCAGGCCTTGGGGATACCCTGAGCCGTCCATTCGTTCGTGGTGCTGAAGCATGATTTTGGTCACTTGATGAGGAAGTTCAATTCTTTTTAAAATATCATACCCCACTTGAGGGTGGGTTTTGATCAGACTGAAGTCGATTTCTGTGAGCTGGCCAGGCCAACTAAGGATTTCTGCAGGCACTCGTATCTTGCCGACATCATGAATCACTCCCGCCATCCGAATTCCCTCAGTTTTTTCTTTGGAGAGGCCCATCTCTTTCGCCATAGCGATCGCCAGCTTTGTGACTCGGTGCTGATGACCCGCAGTATAGGGATCTCTCATTTCCACCGCGGATGCCAGTGCGTTGACTGTTTCCTCCAGGGATCTTCTCAGCCTTTCAAAACTCTGTTTCCGTTCTTCCTCTGCCATTTTGCGCTCTGTGATATCTCGGGCGATACTGAGAGCTGCAGGCTTTCCATCATAGGTGATGATCCGGCTGCTCAACTCGATTGGAATGACCGTCCCATTTTGATGCTTATGAGCTGTCTCAAAGAAGATTTGCCCTCGTTGGGACAGATCCCCAATGCGTTTGGGAATCGGTGCGGTTTGCTTCGGCCGGTTAATGTCGGCGAGAGTCATGTCCAGTATCTTTTTTTTATTGTAGCCCAGGCGGTCGCATACGACCTGGTTGACTTCCAGGATGTTTCCGTCCAAATCGCTAATGAAGATAGCATCGGCGGCAGAGTTAAACAGCGTTCTAAATTTTTCCTCGGAAGCGCGGACAGCTTGCTCGAATTTCTTCCGTTCGGTGATATCCCATATGTATGAACGAGTCCCAAGGATATCACCGTCGTCTTGAAGTGCATCCGCATGAATTTCCATGTAGATGATGGAGCCATCCTTTTTGACTCCTTTGCACTCATATTCTGATGGGACTTTTTTCCCTTGAACGCGGCCTTTATGAAATTTCTTCACTCTTTCCATATCGTCCGGATGAACGATTGAGAAAATAGGCAGATCTCCTATCTCTTCCAGGGAATAGCCAAACATATCTGCATATTTTTTATTGCAGAACTGGACATTGCCTTCCCTGTCATCGATAAGAATGGCAACACCTGCCTTTTCGACCAGATCCCTGTACCGTTCTTCAGATTCTTTAATTTTTTCCTTCGATCTTTCACGCTCCGTAATGTTTCTTATGGTGGCGATAAACATTTTCGGATTCCCATCCGCATCTTTAATCACGGCCGTGTTCAATTCGCCGATAAATGAGGTTCTGTCTTTTTTCAGTAAGGTGTATCCCAAATCCCTTAAATGCCCATTCTTAAGGGTTTTTTGAAGGTTCTTTATGGCTTTTTCATGCTCTTCTGGGGCAATCAATTCGAAAGCGCTTTTTCCAATGAGTTCCTTTTCACTTTTATATCCGTGAAGCTCGAGAGTTTGAGGAGAGACGTATGTGATGTTACCCTCTAAGTCAGTCACAGTCACTGCGTCCGGAGAAGTCTGTACTAAAGTTTTATATCTTTCTTCGCTTTCTCGAAGTGCTGCCTCAGCCTGTTTTCGTTTTGTGATATCCCTGAGTATTCCCAGAACCCTCATTTTCTTTCCGGGGAGGGGGACAGTGCTGACTTCCACATGCTTAATCTTTTTACTTTTTGTGCGAATCCTGAATGAATATTCGGGAGGTAATTTCTCTCCTTTTCTCCTGGCTTCTTCTCTTTTCAGGACTAGTTCTCTGTCGTCAGTATGAATAAGGTCCAGGAAATTGAACTCATCGTGGCAGACTTCTTCTGAATTGTATCCGAAGATTTTTTCAAACGCGGGATTGACGTATTCGAAACCATCGGAGCTGATGATGTAGATTCCATCCATCGCGTTTTCTGCTAGCGTGCGATACCTCTCTTGGCTTTCCTGAAGCGCGAAATCTGTCTGGACAGATTCAGTGATATCCCGTGCAATCCCCTGAACTCCGTAGGGCCTTCCTTTTCGATAAATAATCGAACCCTCTGTCTCCACCCATATGTAATTTCCACTCTTGGTTCGGAGCTTGAATCTGGTGGGTTTTTTCTGGTAGCCGTCTTTTAGAATCTCGCCGAGCGCTTGGATCGCAGTGGGCAGTTGCTCTTCATCGAGTAATGATGAGAAGCTAAGAGATGGAATTTCTTCTTTGGTGTAGCCCAGCAAATCTAAAGCAGCCCGGTTGGCATCAATAAATTTGCCTTCAAAGTCATGGATGTAGACGAAATAGAGGGATCGGTCAAACATGGCATTGTATCTTTCCATGGTATCCTGGAGTTCTTCTTCTATGAGTTTGCGGTCAGTGATGTCGACCATGGTTGTCCGGATTCCGATGATTTTCCCGCCAGCATCTCGTTCGATGACATCATCGATCGCCACATTCAGCTTTGAGCCATCTTTTTTGATGTACATCCTGTCTTCTGCTCTTGGGATCCGCTTCCCGGAAATTTTTTTCTTGAATCTCTTTTTTGCCTCTGACTGCTGCTCGGGCAGAATAAAATCGAAGATCGATTTTCCCACCATTTCTTCGACAGAATATCCCAGCATTTTTGCCTCAGTTTGGTTGACGCGCGTGATGATTCCTTTGGTATCCAGTGTGTGGTAAGCCACCGGTGCATTTTCCCACAGTTCTTTGAAGCGCCTCTCACTTTCTCGTAAAGCCTCTTCTGTTTGTTTTCTGCTGGTGATATCCCTGGCTATTCCGATAGCATTCCACATCTTCCTTATTTTTACAGAAGAGAGGGAAAGCTCTAATGGAAACTCAGTCCCGTCCTTTCGTCGAGCTGCGAATTCAATTGTTTTCTCGATTATGGGGCCTCTTCCTGTTTTTTTGAACCTGGAGAATCCCTTTATGTAATCCTCATAGAATTTTTCAGGGATTATAATCTTCATGGGGCTGCCGAGTGCTTCTTTTCTCGAGTAACCGAATGTTTTCTCAGCCGCGTCATTCCAGTATGTGATATTCCCGTCATTGTCAACCATGATAATGGCATCCAGAGCTGATGCGCTAATGCTTCGGAATTTCTCTTCGCTTTCCCGAAGTTTTTCCTCCATGCGTTTCCGGTCAGTGATGTCTAAAATTTGAGCCACAGTCTCCACTTTTCCTCTGGATTTCTTGATGGCTGCAGAGCTGATCTCTACATTCCTGATACTTCCGTCTTTTCGGATTATCTTGGATTCATAGCGCGAGGGGATCTTCTTCCCCTTTTGTCTCTGGATGTAGAGCTGAACGATTCGAGATTTGCTTTCTTTGTCGAGGAATTTTCGGAAATCCTGTCCGATTATATCTTCTTTAGGATACCCGAATATTCTGCACAGTTCGTCGTTCACGTAGACGAGTTTGAAGTCGTCATCCACGATGACGATACCTTCCAGGGAATTTTCCACAATAGAACGGAAGCGCACTTCGCTTTCCTTGAGGAACTCTTCTGTCTGTTTTCGGATGGCCTCTGAACTTTCGAGTGCATCTGTTCTTTTGCGGATTTCCTGCAGTTCTTTAATGATTATTTCTTTGGTCTTGGCTTTCTGTTTCATCTATTGTCTCTCTCGATTGTGAAGCCATTCAGCCGCCCCTTTCGCTCAAGCCCTTATATTCTCTAATCTATGTGACTTAATTGCTCAAAAGTTCAGGCTGATTCTCAAACTTAAGGATTATTCGTGACTGTAGATATCCTTAAGCGCAATTCTAGCTTTTATGCGGGTATCATGGATTTTTTCCGGAGTCCTGTAAATCGCCATTAGGAATGAATAGGGGGGTGATTTTTGCGTTTATTTTATTACCTAAAAGGAGGATATTACCTCCTCAAAAAGGTGGACAGCTCAGGGTAAAGAAGAAAGAGAAGGATCGATCATCCATTCTTTCTATGAAAAAAGGGAAAAAAGTTCTCTTGACATGTGTGGTATTATGTATGGCTCGGATGCCAGAATTGATGTTGTCATGAAATGACGATGAGAAAGCTTGAAGCTCTACCGGAAGGACAGAGTTCTCTCCATTACTTCGCAACTCAAACAAGAAATACTCTTTCAAGAGATATTCTATGAATTTGATGAAGGAGGCTTGAGACGTGAAAAAAAATATTCTGGTTTTTCTGTTGGTCTTTTTCTTTATTAACTTGGTCTCTTTGGCAACGGCTCCTAAGGGAAATCCTTTCCAGGACTCTTTTTCCATCGAGGAAATAGCGCCGTTCTCCTATGTGTGTATTTCTCACAAAGGGCCTTTGTCGGATATGGAAAAAGTGGTGGGCACGCTCCTCTCCTCCATGAAAAGCCAGAATATTCGGATGACTGGAACCCTGTTTGGAGTCTATTACAACAGTCCGCAGACAGTCCGGCCTGAAGAATTGATCTGGGAAGTTGGTTTTCCTGTTGACCCGGGGGCGATTCCCCAGAGACCTTTGGAGAAAAAGCTGTGGAATTACACAAATGTGTTGGTCGGGCTTCATGTCGGGCCTTATGGCCAGAGAAGTCAAACGATCGATAGAATGAGGGAGTGGATGAGGGTGAACAACTATGTGGCCGATGGTCCTGTATTAGAAAGATACTTGGATATGGATCCTTCAATGCTCTTGCCAGCAGGACTCAGAACAGAAATATGGATACCCTGCCGGGAAGGCGAAGGAACCATTTTCTTGAAAGTGAAAAGTCAACTCGTTAATATCAGATCAGGCCCGAGTTTGGGCAGCAGCGTCCTTGCCCAGTTAAAAATGGGGGCTGTGCTCGAGTCATTAGGGATGGTCGGGGAGTATTACAAGATTACACTATTAGATCGGAATAAACAGCCTGTCCAGGGATTTGTGGATAAAAAAGATGTTGAAGTAGTGAGCGGCCAGGAGGCAGTCAGAGAAGAAATCACAGAACCTGTCCCTCCAGTAAAGGAAGAAACTAAAATCGAAGAAGAAGCACAAATCGAAGAACAAGCGCAAATTAAAGAAAAACCAAGACCCGTAAAAGCCAAAAAGCCGATTTCCGTTGCCCAAGGAGTGAAAAAAGTCAGTCTTGAACTTGGATTCTATTATTCCTTAATGAATTCTTACAAAAGGGGCGTTCTTGACGAATGGTTCACTGAAGTCACAGGCGACCCGACACGGCTTGTGGACCAGGGCTCTCCAGCGTTCTTCAGTTTGAGCGGCACACTGTTCATAGATGTAAGCAGTAATTTTGCTTTGGGTTTCGGCACCGATGTGCACGTCGCTTCTCCCCATGCGCTTTGGGGGACACAAATCTTCTGGGGTGGCAGGCAAGAAATCGTCCTCAAGCCCTTTATCGTCGGATTTAAAATGCCGCTCAGAATAAAGATTGGCGGCGCAGGCATGATGATGAGCCTTACAGCTTCGCCTTCGCTGCTCATGGGTTGGGTGACTGGCACCTATGATAACAGCGCCACTTTGACCTACTGGGAATTTACGCCTTCGAGCAAGATGGGCTTTGGTGTGAGTGGAGGAATCGAAACGTTCCTTGGAAAATCGTTTGGATTTGGAGTGAATGTCGGTTTCCGTTCTCTGACGGTTGGGCTTTCGTTCGAAGACCCAAGCAGCTCAACAGGCTATTCTTCTCCAACCACATTAAGTGGGGAGCTGGTCACAGTCGACCTCGGCGGAACATACATGA
>JASFPJ010000101.1:0-10140 GCA_050116035.1 Candidatus Aminicenantota bacterium
ACCGCCTCCATGGGGCCGGACAAACCCATCCGTCGGACTACTGATGCACTGACTACCCATTGAGCATCGGACTCATCGTTGATATTCCGCGAAAAGAAACGCCCGGCAACGAGTGGTATCTTGTAAATATTCAGATAACGCTTGTCACACATTTTGATAGACACAGGGAATTCCACGATATTGCCGGGTGCTTCGTATTTAAACGGTGTTCGAAAATCCGACCTGGATGTTGGTGCTGACCAGGCAAAGCCCACATCCCTGATTTCAGAATTCTGCATCCATCGGCTGCGCAGAGCCTCGCAACGGCCTTCTTCATAGGCAGGAATCGGCACAGTTAATATTTCTTCATTGCGAAAACCCAGGTTCTTGTTGGACATGAATTTCATCTGCCCGGCGATAACCAGCGTTCCCACAATCAGGACCTGGGAGATGATAAACTGTGTGAGGACCAGACTGTTCCTGAAGGCGAGGGATCTCTTCCCATAGCGAGCCAGACTATTCTTGAACGCCTCGACTGGCTGAAACCGTGTGAGCACAAAAGCAGGATACAGCCCGTTGAGACTGCTCATCATCAGGAAGACAATTCCCAGGAAAATGAATACGCCGGCGCTGGAGAAAATCATTAGTTCCGTGTTGTTTCCCAAGAATTGATTCAGAAACGGCCGAACGCTCTCGGCAAGAAACAGGGCAACCAGAATGGATATCAACGTGATTAAAGTTGTTTCGCCCAACAGTTGCCGGATAAGTTGAATGCGGTGAGCACCTAGCACCTTGCGCATGCCTATTTCCCGGTTCCTCTTCATCGCCTGTGCCGTTGTAAGATTTATAAAATTGATGCATGCGATGACAAGGATCAGGAGTCCGATAGCCGAGAAGGCGAACAGAACTATCCGACTGGTTACATAATTGTAGGATCCATAACGAGGGTTAAAATGGATATCTCCGAGCGGCTGCAGCCGGAAGGACCAACTCTTCGCGTATTCGGGCTCCATGTATCTCTGTTCAAACTGTTCGAAGCGTTTTTCCAATGCCCGTGGTTCGACAGATTCTGAAAGCAGGATGAATGTATGACTAGCGGTATCGAGAAAATCCCATTGACTCAAACGTTTTTCATTCCAGCGAGCATTCAGTGTTTTCCATGAAATTAACATGTCATAGGGCAAGCTCGTCCTCGGGGGCGGGTTGGCCACCACTCCTGCAACAAGAAGATCGTATTCATTGTTCAGCTGCAGAACTTTCCCGACTGCTTCCGCATCGCTGAAATACTTGTTGGCTAACCGCTCCGTCAGGATCACTGTAAAGGGATCATCCAACGCCTGTGATGCGGCTCCCTGTATCCATTCTGTATCGAACACCTCAAAAAACTGGGATTCCACAAAAAATACAATGTCCCCTGTAAAACGATTCTCTCCCGCGGTAATCATCACATCGGCATCCCTATAAATTTGTGTGCTTTGTTCCAATTGCGAGAAATCACTTCGCAAGGCCGCTGCTGTCGGAAACGGTGTGCCGCCAGCATAACCTCTCCCTTCGGCGCGGTTTATCTGGGTTACAACACGGTATATATATTCTTTCTCAGCAACATGCGAATCAAAACCGAGCTCGTATTCCACGAAAAGAAAAATAAGGATGCAGACTGCAATTCCAATGGCAAGTCCAACGATGGTGATGAAAGAATAAACTTTATGTTTTTTTATATTCCTCAATGCAATCCTTAAATGACTTTTAAACATTGTTACTTCTCCAGGAGCAAATTAAAGCCTGCATTCCCTATTTTAATTAGCAATAAACATGCCAACTTCATCTTCTTGGTGTTTTCTAACACCATGAAAGATTGATGTATCATTTATTAACAGTTAATGTCCGTTCTCGCACAGAAATAAATATTCCCCATATCAACTTTTTGTTAGAAAATGATTCGGACTATCCCCTTTTTAAAAAAATTGGGGACTGTCCCCAATTTCAGAAGTGGTGTTTATCAATTTGTACTTGTGCGGACAGGAGTATAAAAAGATAAATCCTAGATATTACCCTTTTTTTCTTCTTCTCCTTTTCTTGAGCCATACTATCACTATAATGACGACAATTATCAGGAGGAGAACTCCCCCGCCAATCAGAGCCAAACGGCCCACGAACTTTTTGGCCATTCTCGGGGCGCTCTGAGAGGGAGTAAAATTCATGGGTTCATACTGAAACTTTGAATCATCCACAATCCCCTCTCGATAAAAGGACTCCACGAGATGACGAAAAGCATCGGGCTGTATGTTCCTCACATCACTGCTGTGTCCCATTTCTGACAGGATAACAAGTTTTCCATTCTTCAGATGAGGCAGCAATTCATCCCTTGCGTATTCAACAGGTGTCGAGAAATCAATGTTTCCATTGACCATCAGTGTTTCCACATCCGAGTCCTGCAATTTCCTGTATTCTTCCGGTATAGGCTTGATCGGCCAACCCCCATATTTCAGGCCACCCAGTATTTTTGACATGGGAGAACCCAGAATCGAACCCGGGGGCATCATTTCGTTCTCATAATCCCGTGTTGGATCATAGTCAGCGCTTAATGCTTTAGACGCGTTGTCTCCCCAATTGAGTGCAGTGGGCATCATTCTGTCATAAAAAAACGAGAGAAAGGCCAGACCGCTGTAATCTCCATTCTCAGCCGCAATGAAGGCATCAAACAGCTGGGCCGCCGTATCCCGATGATACAGGAACATGAACATTCCAGAGCGAGTCTTATCAGGATCAGCCCTGAAAATGAGCCACTTTTGAGGAAGGCTCGCGAGTACGTTCTGGATTGTTTTTATTAAATCTGGTGTGCGCAATACGGCATTAGGATCTTTTTTCCAAAGTTCGCCATAATATCTCAACTGCTCATCCACTTTTTCAGGCTCCCAAATAAAATGCCCCGGGGGATTGACGCTGATCATCAGAGACCGGTTTATATTTGATGGGCATCTCAGGCCATAGATGTACGCGATGCGCGTTCCATAGCTAACGCTGTAGAGATTTATCTTTTTCAATCCCATGCTTCTTCGCACCTCTTCGGTATCATCGATGACATCCACCATTGTGTATCTGTCGATATCAATCCCCTCCTCCTTCAACCTCTGGAAAGCGGCATAATACGCCCTTCCCAACTTCTCAATGTTCTCATGGGAAAGTGGATATTCTTTCACTTTCATCGCCTTTGTTACCTCAGGACAATCGAGAGAAACAGATCCATCCACGCCTCGGTATCCAATCATAACAACATCATGATTCTCCAAGAGCCAGACCGGAGGAGATTTCCAGATATTGGACTGGCCAGGCCCCCCTGCAAGCAGGAAAACCGGTTCAGAGGGCTTCTCTCCTATGGCATGTATCTTGACGACGGGCAGATGAATCAGACTGGAATCGGGATTATTCCTGTTCTCTGAAACAGTTAAAATCCCAAAGTCCGCTTTGTACTGTTTTTCCTCAACGGCAAGAACACCGGGTTTCCACGTTATATCCCCTGCCGGCTTTTCAGAAACTTCCTGCATAGACGGGAATGGAGATTCTTCAACCCTTGAACACGAAACGACAATCAGAAGAAAAATGCTTAAAATAAGACAAGGTTTAAATATTTTCATGGTCTTCACTTCCAGATTTTTTGGAAAGAACATACCACACACTGTACAAGAGTTTCAAATCTCAAGAAACTTAAGCGAAATTTAGCAAAAAAACTTGACAAATACTGCAATATGTTATATATTTCTAACATATTGTTAGGAAAACATCACATTTGGAGGCTTAAATGAAGAGCTCTTGGCTCAAATATTTGGGATTTTTGGGAATGCTCGGCGTTCTCGGAATCTTCACAGACAACATCGGTTTTTACGGATTCTTCGGCTTTTTCGGATTCTTCATCTACAGCAAAATTATTAAGGACGAACGGCTGGAGGCCAACATCAACAAAGCCGCGCGGAACGCTTTTGTCGTGGCGATACCTGTTTTCGTCATCGCCACAGTCATCGCTGGAATCATCAAGGATCTCTCCGTGTACAGTTATGCCTTTATCGCGCTTTTCATACTGCAGCTCTTGATATTTACATTTTCGTTAAAGTTCTATGAAAAAGAATTGAGGAAAGAGTGATGTCTTTCAGGACACGGATCAAGGAATTCCGGGCGAAGCTCGATTTGACCCAAGAAGACCTGGCGAAACGAGTCAAGATCAGGAGGGAGACCATCATCTATCTTGAAAAGGGAAAATACAATCCCTCCCTCAGGCTTGCTCACGATGTGGCCAAAGCATTGAACGCCTCCATCGATGAGCTTTATATCTTTGACGATGAAAAATAAAAGGACAGCAGTGAATTTTATTGATCGAAAATCAGTAATACTCAATGAAGGCAGGCGTTCCTTAGGAAGGTTAGGATGAATAAAGTGCTGATCATATTGATCATTATTGTTTTAGTTCTCATTTTCACTTTTTAAGCCAATCATCTTTTGTCACTTCAAGTGGCATCCGATTAAAATAAAATATTTCAATTCCTGAACTTTTTTCATTACAATAGCGTAAATATTAATGCCGATCATCACAAACCATAAAAGGAGCGAATCATGACCAAGGGAAACACCTGTATGAACCGAAGGAACTTCATATCCAAAGGATTAGCAGGCATTGCCGGAGCTATCGCCCTTCCACATGTGGGGTGTAAAGGAGATGCCTCCAAAGACACAGAAGGCGAGAAAAAACACAAGCTGGTGTACCGCACACTCGGAAAAACAGGAATAAAACTCCCGATCGTGAGCATGGGAACCATGGATGCCATCTCAGAAGCTCTGGTGAGAACAGCCCTGGATTCAGGGATCCGCTTCATCGCAACAGCTCAATACTATGCGAACGGCCGCGCGGAAGAATTCGTGGGAAAAGTCATCAAACACTACAATAGGGAGGATATTATCATTGCGACTGGTGTCATCCCCCAGCCGATAGACTATCAATCGGGCGTTTTTTCGAAAGATACAGATATCGCCAGATTTGAAAAAGAATTCGAGGGGAGCCTGAAGAGAATGGATGTGGACTATGTGGATATCTTCAACCTCCCTTTTGCCGCAAAAAAAGAATCGGTCATGTTTGAACCCGTGATGAAATCGATGGAAAAGATCAAAAAGGCGGGGAAAGCCAGGTTTTTAGGTATAGGTACGCATAGTTTCGTTCCGGAAGCTGTCCGCGCTGCGGCGGACAGCGGCTTTTATGATGTGGCCGTGATCGCTTACAACTTCCAGATCAAAGACATCGAAGAAAGAAAAAAGGCCATTGCCTATGCAGCAAACAAGGGTATGGGGATAGTCGCCATGAAGACCATTACCGGGGAGTCCTGGATGGCCGGGAAACAAGAAGCAGTGAGCAATCCCAGGGCAGCCCTCAAATGGGCGCTTCAAAACGAGAACATCCACACCTCTGTCCCGGGTATCAGCACATTCGACCAACTGGAGACGGATCTCTCTATCATGGAAGACCTCACCCTGACACCTGAAGAGAAAAAATATCTGGAATTAGCGCGCATCAACCATAAAGACAGCCTCTTCTGTCAGGGGTGCGGAACCTGTTTGACACAATGCTCTAGAGCGCCTGATATCCCGACACTGATGCGGTGCTACATGTATGCCTATGGTTATAGAGACCTTGCCTTGGCGGCGAGAAACATTGAATCCATCAAGGATGATCCTATCGCCTGTACCGATTGTTCCTCTTGCGTCGTGAAATGTCCGATGGGCTTTGACGTCAAAGAAAGGGCCCTGGATATCATACGGCTAAGAAATTTTCCGCCGGAATTTTTCGCTTAAAATCAGAGACTATCCCCTTTTCATGAAATTGGGGATTATTAACATCCTCATGTGCCCATTTTCATAAAATTAAGGTCTGTCCCCGTTTTCACATTTTGGAGTCATAACGAGCGAAGCACATCAATCCCAACCATGTGTCATTGCGAGCCTGCGTGGCAATCTCGTGTCCATGTCATTGCGAGGAACGAAGTGACGTGGCAATCTCATAAAAAGAAATGAATTTTTCATAAGAGATTACCATGTCGCTTCGCTCCTCGTAATGACACGTAATTGTAGACTGGTTATTTCTTTGGCTGTGATCTTCCAGTGTATGCGGGCAGCGGAAGCGGTTTATCAAGGAGAAAGGATCTGACCGAATCCAGAACAAGTCCGGGTTTCTCCAGAAAAGGCATATGTCCCGCTCCTTCTAAAAAAAGAAGAGTGGAGTTTTGCAACAGCGACTTATATTCGTACGTGACTTCCCATTTGAGATAATCGCACTCTGCCTTGAGGATAAGAACAGGATGAGCCAAGGATCTGAGCTTGTCCTTCGCCGCTTCATTCGGAGGTTCAGGTAATTCGTCAGGTATCATGGTCGCCCAGAAACCGAACAAAATATTGTGATTTTTAGGAAACCGCTCAGGATCACAGGCCATGCCTCCCATGAGCAAAGAGAAGAGTTCTGTCACCAGAGTGTCTGCTTCAGCTTCGGATAAAAAATTGTGGGCCGCATCAGGATTCATTTCAAACAGTAAAATGGTAAACATTATTCGAGGTGTTTTTAATGAATCATCGAACTTTTGAAGAGTCTCTAGAGAAGCTTTATCCTTGATGCTCCCACTGCTCTCATCATCCCATTCCTGAGATATCAGATCTCCGGGCGATATCAGCACTAATCTTTCTACATTCTCGGGATATGCAGCCGCATAATGAGCCGCCAGTCTACCTCCATGGGATTCTCCCACCAGGATTATCTTTTCTGCATTGATCTTTTTTCTTATCTGATCAAGGTCCAGCACATGGCGTGAGAGCTGGTATTCTCGGATATTCCTCAATCGCCCTGACAGTCCTCCCCCTACCTGGTCATAAAAATAAACATCATACCCATCCTTTGACAGCGCTGAAATCACATCAGTAATCGGCGGAAAAGACACAACAGCTCCGCCGGGTCCTCCATGAAGAAAAATAACTGGTTCCTCTTTTGTTTTATTCTCGGCCGGGAATTTCAGATAAGCGATGCGGGAACCTGTTTCCAAATCCCAGTAATCAACGGCTTCAGGAACTCTCGGCACTATGATTTCAGATGACGGAACCAGCGGTTTAAAGATAGTCAGAAACGATATCAGTAAAACCCCAATAGCAGTGACCAATCCCACTCCAAGAGCCAAACGTGCATGAGACTCTCTCAGTATCTTCCTCCAGGCAATCCTCGAAAGACCGTAAGATATCAGAAAACAGAAGAGCAGTGCGATCAGGCTTAAAATAACTACATGACTCAAAAACACAGCACACAGCACAAAGCCAAAAAAGGCTCCTGCCATTCCAAACAGAACCGCAAGAAAGAGCAGGACACAACCAAATAACAAACGGATTGCATTCTTAAAACCGAAGCTTGTTTTATTCATACATCCACGACTCCCTGTTCATTAGTACGAAATAAATTGAGGATTGTTGGCAAAAAAGGTGAAAAAGAAGCCAGGCGGCTTTTTTGAAAAAAACGGACAATTCTTATTTCATTTAGCATAAGGACTGAAAGGCTCATTCCACAAAAATGGGGCATAGCCCTTTTTCATGTCACGACAGACAGAGCTCAACACTCACTTGATGTTAAAAAGGCAGAGAGAAAAATTAGGGATATTCCCCTTTTCAGAGGGGATAATCCCCCGTTTCTGAAATGTTAAATGTTAAGACGCGATTCGTTGATTCGCTGAGTTTGGCTGGAAATCGAAAGGTTATTTCACCGCTGCTTCTTTTTTCATTCTACAGCAACAGACATTATAAAAAAGACTCATGATGGCTAGTATGGCACCGGCAGCCACAATAATCCATTTTGCCCAGGGTTCACCAAAAAAGAAAACAGCCAACACGACAATGCCCAAAGCAAGGAGGAAGCGACAGAAGCATAATTTCATGATAATCCTCTCCTTCATAAATAAATTTTACTTATCCTATAAAAAAAAATATTAATATTCAAGTATTAAATCGGTAAGATAAAAATCACATCTCAACTGTTCTGTCATAGCGAGCCTGCGTGGCAATCTCGACCATGTGTCATTGCGAGCCTGCGTGGCAATCTCGACCATGTGTCATTGCGAGCCTGCGTGGCAATCTCAACCATATGTCATTGCGAGCCTGCGTGGCAATCTCGACCATGTGTCATTGCGAGCCTGCGTGGCAATCTCATAAGTAAAAAAACAATCCTTTAGGATTTCTAATCATTCCTTTAAAAAACTTCACTAACGAACTTTTACTCTAGATATTTCGTCTATCCAAATGAAACATCTCGATATTCAAGTCTATGTGGAGGTGGACGAACATGAATCCAAGAAAACACTGTTTGATTAAAAAGAGTATTTGTCTGGTAACCGCAGCGATACTACTTGCCTTCATATTATCACCCGCAAATCCGATGAAGGCTGAGACTGGAGATCCCAACCTGCCAAAGGAATCTGAGCTGCGTATGATTATCAATCCGGCTGACCAAATTTTTGGGGCTCCATTTTCCATAAAGGTCACGGGTTTGAAGCCTGGTGAACAGGCCACAATCAGAGCCAGATCGACCGATATTTCTAGAATCGCATGGGAATCCAGCGCCACTTTTAAGGCCAACTCAAAGGGGATTATCGACGTTGGAAAACAGACTCCCCTTTCAGGAGATTACACTGAAGCCGACAACCTGGGACTCCTCTGGTCAATGATGCCGCAGAACCCAAAAGGAAAACGTCTCCCCTCTTACAGACATGATGAAGTGAACGGTTTGACTGTCCATTTCATGGTCACGGATTCCAAGGGACAGACCGCTACAGCCCGCTTGCGTCGTTATTACCAGATGCCGGGTAAAGGTTTGATCCGAGTTCCTCTCGAACAGGAAGGATTATTCGGTTTCTTGCACTATCCGGCCTCGGGCGGCCCATTCCCGGGAGTGATCATTCTGGGCGGTTCTGGCGGCGGATTGTACGAATGGCTGGCCCAGGCATTCGCATCCAATGGATTCGCAGCACTGACCCTAGCCTATTTCAACTACAGAGACCTTCCTCCAGAATTAATCGAAATTCCCCTGGAATACTTCCACAAGGCTGCGTCCTGGATGAAGGCCCAAAAAGCTGTCAAATCCGGCTGTTTAGGAGTCGTTGGCGGTTCCAAAGGAGGAGAACTAGCCCTTCTTCTGAGCGCTACTTACGACGACTATAAAGCAGTTGTGGCCTGGGTACCGAGCGGCTATGTCTGGCAAGGAGTAAGTCAGACCATGCAATTGGCCTCCTCCTGGAGTCTCAATGGGCAAGGCCTCCCCTATCTTACAGGATTTCTCAGGCCGGAAGACATAGCCCAATACGAGACAGGAGAGTTGAACTCTGTCCGACACTTTTATGCACTCGGACTGGAGCAAGCTGATCCGGCGGCAGTAGAGAAAGCCACCATTCCGGTTGAAAAGATCAAGGCCCCGATCCTTCTTGTCTCCGGAACAGATGATCAGACCTGGCCGTCAGCCGAATTTTCAGACAAAATCATGGAGAGGCTGGAAAAATTCAATCATCCTTATGAACACAAACATGTCCGCTACGAGGGCAGCGGTCATCAGGTTTTTCTCCCCTATTTCATCACCGGTCCCAACAGGTCCATGAAGGGAGGAAATGTTAAAGACGAGGTGCGTGGAAGTCTCGTTTCATGGACTGAAACGATCGCATTCCTCCGCTGTCACCTGGATAGATAAACCGGATGGGAAAGAGAAAAGTTTTTTATATTGTGTCCAGCCCCTTTCTAGAAAATTGGGGATTGTCCCCAATTTCATTAATTATTCAAAGCGGAGTGAGTCGGCTGGATTAGAGTTAGCTGCTTTTATTGCCTGAAAGCTTATGGTGAACTGAGCCACAATTAAAGCTAAGATCCCAGCCAGGAGAAATATCCAGAGCTGGACGCTGACCCGGAAAGAAAAGTTTTGGAGCCACTTGATCATGATGTAGTAAGCAATCGGCACAGCAATAAGAAGAGCTCCGGCCACCAGCTTCGCAAAATCCTTGGATAACAGAACTATTATTTTTGAAGACGTCGATCCTAGCACTTTGCGGATCCCGATTTCCTTGGTTCGCTGTTCAGCCATGTAGGTCGAAAGTCCGAATAGACCGATAC
>JASFPJ010000102.1:0-10094 GCA_050116035.1 Candidatus Aminicenantota bacterium
AGATCGGACAAAGGTTAAAATAGAGGTTTCATGAAGATCGAACGAATCCAAAACTATAAAACATTTCAGGAGATTCCAGAGATTTGGAATAAAGTCCTGCATTTATCTGACCAGGGTTGTCCGTTTTTGACACATGAATGGATTTCCTCCTGGTGGGAGTGCTTTTCGGAGGACAATTCCCTGGAAGTGCTTCTTTTTAAGGACGATGAGGAAAATCCTGTGGGCTTGGCTCCTTTAATGATTCAGGATAATATTCTTCGCTTTATTGCGAGTGAGGAAGTGAGTGACTATTGTGATTTTGTGTTTATGAAAGGACACAGAGAAGAATTTTATGAGAGCTTATTCGGTTATTTAAAAACTGTTTTATCCAACAGCGGGAAAATTGAGTTGATGAATGTGCCTTTTTCATCTCCCACACTTGAATATCTGCCCCGTTTGGCTTCCGAGCATGGTTTTTCTTGTTCCAAAGAGGAGGTAGAGGTTGCTCCTGTGCTCGAACTTCCTTCTTCGTATGAAGATTACTTAGAGAACTTGAGTAAGAAAAAACGTCATGAACTGCGCCGCAAATTGAGGAGAATGGAATCCCTGGAAGGAATCCGCGTAGAAAAGATAACGGATTCGCAGAGTTTACGAACCTATCTCGATAGATTCATTGCTCTTCATAGTCAGGGGAGTCCATCCAAGGCAAAATTCTGGGAAAAACCGAAAATGACCGCATTCTTTCATGAGATGGCTCATCGATTTTCTCCCCAGAAATGGATTGAGTTGAATGTCCTGTTTTATGAAGACAGGATTTTGGCGGCTCTGATCAGTTTTTGCTATTCAGACCGGATTTATTTCTATAATGTGGCCTTTGACAGGGATTTTGCCTGGTACAGCCCTGGCATATTTCTTTTCGATCACTGCATCCAAGAGGCCATTTCGGCGGGGAAAAAGAACGCTGATTTTCTAAGAGGGAGAGAGGAATACAAGTATTATTTTGGTGCCAAAGATAGTAAAATATTCCGATTGATTTTGATGCCGGGCAAGAGTGAGTGATGAACATCTGTGCAATCAGTTTCCACTGCTGTCCCTTCTCGCTTTTGGGAGGAGACGGGACTGGAGGGATGAATGTCTACCTGAGGGAGCTCTGTTCTGTCATCGAGAGCTTTCCAGATACTAGAATAGATGTGTATACGCGAATCCAGAATCCTCGAATTGGTGGAATCAAGAATTTTTCTCCTCAGGCCCGTGTCATCCATTTGAAGGGAGGGCCGGAGCGTCCAGTAGACCGGACACAGCTCTATGATTCTCTCCAGGAATTCACACACAACCTTGAATCGTTCATCATCCGGAATAAAGAAAAATATGACGTCATTTACTCGCATTACTGGCTTTCAGGGTTGGTGGGAGAAAGAATAAAGAGGTCATTCAACCTTCCCTTGGTTCACATCTTCCACACTCTTGCCTTTATGAAGAAGAAAGCTCTGGAGTCGGCGAACCGAGAGCATCCCCTCCGGCTGAGGAGTGAAGAGCGCCTCGCCCGGCTATCAGATGCGATCATTTCCTCTTCCCGACATGAAATGCAGTGTTTGGTCGATGAATACAGTCTCCCGTGCTCTAAAGTAAAAGTCATTTATCCCGGAGTGAACCGAACTCTATTCTTTCCTGTGGTTGGAGTGAGTCCTCCACAGGATATGGAGCGCAGAAAAGGGGAGAGGATACTTCTTTATGTGGGTCGAATTGACCCTGTGAAGGGGCTCATATCTGTGATCGATGCGTTGAATTTACTGAAGCGTGACAATTCTTCTCTGTATGATCTTCTAAAGCTAGTCATCATCGGAGGAGGGGGGAAAGACAAAGAGCTCCTCCAGAATAAAGAATACAATCGTCTCCAAGCCGCCATCACAAAGAACAATCTTGAGAGAAAGATTGTTTTTATCGGCTCAAAAAAGCAAAGTCAGCTCAGAAGATATTATTCGGCTTCTGATGCTCTTATTGTCCCGTCTCTGTATGAATCGTTTGGCTTGGTCGCTGTGGAAGCGCTGGCTTGCGGAACTCCGGTGATTGTTTCAAAAATCGGAGAGCTGGAGTCTTTTGTGCGGGAAGGGAAAAACGGTTTTTCTTTTCATCCCAATGACCCGGCTTCGTTGGCAGAAAGCATCAGGCAATTCTTTTCTCGAGAGAAAAGCATATGGGATAAGCAGAAGATTCAAAGGGATATCTTGATAAATTTTTCTTGGGAAAAAACAGCATCGGAAACCTCTGCTTTACTGAAGAAGATTGTAGAGGAGAGGGCCCCGCTCACCACCATATTTCAGCCCGGTGGAACCCTTCGGCCAGTTTGAACGTCTCTCCCTCGGCCATATCTTTAGCCCGCTCACACAGCCATTTTTCCATCTCTGCGGAAAATGATTCCTTTATCTGGCTTTTGTGACAGCGGAGGGCTGCAAGCTTTATATCGAAGGTCTCAGTGATGTCAGAGCGGTGGTTGATATTCTCAGAAGCCCAGAACCAGATCTCCTCGACTTTATGCGGCTGGAGGCCTTCATCAATGAGGTCAGGATAGGCCCAGACATCTCGAGCATAGGGGAAAACCGCATCCAGCGTGACTTGACCCACAACGCGATGGTCTCTGTGCCAGACATAGCGGCGGTAGGGATCAGAAGTGACAACAATTTCTGGTTTGTGCATCCGGATGAGCCGAACAATTTCTTTCCGGAATTCAGGCGTGTCTTCCAGAGTCTGGTCAGGATGCCTGAGGAAGATGACTTCCTTGACACCCAATAGCTTGGCGGCCGCAAGCTGCTCTTTTTCTCTGATTTTCGCCAGTTCTTCCGGTTTGATGTTGATATCGTCAGTTCCTTTATCCCCGTTGGTGCAGACGACATAGACAACTTTCTTTCCCTGGCGGCTCCAGTGAACCACAGTGCCAGCCACACCGAATTCAGCATCATCAGGATGGGGTGTGATGACAAGCACGTCAGCTTTTTTTTCGGTCATGCGCCTACCTTTCGTATTGAGAAATAAAGAAAATTTTATACTATCTTAATTCCCAGAACAAGTATGTGGGGTCAGGGCTCGATATGAAAAAAGGGGACAGGCTACTTTTTTCCTTTTTGTTCCCTTTTTTCCCTATAGGACAATTTATTTTATTTTTTATCAATATTTTGTTGTTAAGCGTTGATGAAGAAGTTATAATAATCCGTTCTTAAGTCCAGCGAGCCACTCGATTCATGCTTTTCAAGCAAGCAATTTCAACAATCATTCGGACATTCCAAACACAAAAACAAAGAAATCTATCTTTTTATGAATTTTAAATAGGAGGGGAAAATCTCAATGGAGAAAAAGGAAGCATTAGAAAAAATTGCCAAGAAATTACGC
Source organism: Candidatus Aminicenantota bacterium (assembly GCA_050116035.1). Classification (GTDB taxonomy): domain Bacteria; phylum Acidobacteriota; class Aminicenantia; order Aminicenantales; family Aminicenantaceae; genus SOIA01. The sequence continues at coordinate 3,364 of JASFPJ010000102.1, forward strand.
ATTCATTCTGTAAAAATGACAACAAAGGCTGGATCCGGACATCCGACGACCTGTTTGTCTATGGCTGATTTAATCGCCTGCTTGTTCTTTGATGAAATGAGGTACAATCCTCAGGACCCTTTTGATTGGGCCAATGATGAGCTTGTTCTTTCCAAAGGCCATGCGGCTCCCATCCTGTGGGCTGCCTATGCGGAAGCCGGAATTATTTCTGAGAAAAGCTTGATGAACCTCAGGAAAATCACGAGTGTTCTTGAGGGGCATCCCACGCCCCGGATGAAATGGATAAAAGCCGCGACCGGTTCCCTCGGACAGGGATTGTCCGCCGGAGTGGGGCTGGCTGCAGCCATGAAGCTGGGAAAGTCGCCTGGAAGAGTTTTCGTCCTCATGGGAGATGCTGAGTGCGCCGAAGGGTCAGTCTGGGAAGCCTGCAATACAGCTTCCCATCTCAAGCTCAGCAATCTCTGTGCCGTCGCAGATATTAACAGGTTGGGCCAGTCAGGGGAAACAATGCACGGCCATGATATCAAAGCCTATGAGAGAAAATTCAAAGCCTTTGGCTGGGATGTGACATCAATAGATGGACATGATATTAGCCAGATTTTGAACGCCCTCCAGAAAGCGCGAACAAGTACAAATCCCTTTGTCGTTTTAGCCAAAACGATCAAAGGAAAAGGGATTTCTTTTGTTGAGGACAGGAATGGATGGCACGGAAAACCCTTAAAAGTGGATGATATGAAGAAGGCTCTGGAGGAATTGGGGCCCATGCCTTCAATAGATGCGAAGAGATTCGTGAAGAAGCCGAGAAAGGCGAAAACCCTTCAACTCAAAAAAGGATATAATTTCACAAAGACTTCCTATAAGGACAAAGTGGCCACCCGGAGAGCGTACGGAAATGCCCTTGTGAATTTGGGCAAGGTCAATGAGGCGGTTGTGGCGCTGGACGGCGATGTAAAGAATTCCACCTATGCGGAAGACTTCTTCGAGGCCTTTCCCAAGAGGTCTTACCAGTCGTATATTGCTGAGCAGAACATGGTGGGGATGGGGCTCGGGATGTCCGCGAAAGGCTACATCCCCTTTATTGCCACATTTTCGGCTTTCCTGGTGAGAGCGCATGACCAGATCCGGATGGCTGCGTATTCCTTTTCAAACATCAAATTCGTTGGCTCACATGTGGGCGTGAGCATTGGAGCCGATGGTCCTTCCCAAATGGGTCTTGAAGACCTGGCTGTGTTCAGACCCATTCCCGGTTGCGTGGTCCTCTATCCTAGCGATGGCTTCTCCACAGAAGCCTGTGTGGAGACGTTAGCCAGGCATAAAGGGCTATCCTATTTGAGGACAACCCGGCCTGCCACACCTCTTCTGTACAAAAAGGATGAGAAATTTCCAATAGGCGGCTCGAAAGTCCTGAAGAAAAGCCAAAAAGATGTGGCGGTGATCATAGCGGCCGGAATCACGGTTCATGAAGCATTGAAAGCCTATGAAGAGTTGAAAAAAGAGGGAATTATGGTTAAGGTTATCGATGCTTACTCTGTGGAGCCGATTGATAAAGCCGGTATCATAAAAGAAGCCGGGAAAGCCGGGAATAAGGTCATTGTGGTCGAGGACCATTTTCCGAACGGTGGATTGGGAGATGCTGTAGCCATGGCTTTGAGCGGAAAAGCCGAGATTGTCCATCTTGCGGTTGAAGATCTTCCCCGGTCGGGTGAGCCGGATGAATTATTGGATAAATACGGCATAAACGCCAAACACATAAAAGCCGCCGTGAAAAAGATTTTAAAACGCTAAAGAAGCTTTGTAACAGACTGCAATATGAATTTTTATGTCTTTTTTTCACACAGCCAGATTCCTTTTAGACTAATCAAGGTCCACTGGCAGCAATGAACTAGAGAAATGAAAAAGAGACTGAAAGAATATTCAAAGATTCTCTTCGTTTCTCTTGCATTCCTGTGTCTTTCTGGCTTTTTCTCGGATGGAATACTCCTGTCTACACAGGTGGACATCTCTTCCTTTCCAACAAGAGGACGTGTTGATGTGGTGTACGATGGAGACACGATTAAAGTCAGATTCAATGATGGACAGGAGTGGAGGGTAAGACTCATCGGGATCGATGCGCCAGAAATAGGAGATGTCAGGGAAGACATGAAATTCAAGGCGGAGATGTCCAAAAGGTTCACGTTTTACCATCTTTACCGAAAAAAAATAAGGTTATCTTACGAAAGCGAACTTTTTGATAGTTACGGCCGAATCTTGGCCTATATATGGATAGATGAACAAGATCTTTTCAATAAATTCATTATCAGCGAAGGGTTTGCCTCGGCTTACGCGAATTTTCGGTTTTCGTATCGAGAAGAGTTTAAAGAAATTGAAAAAGAAGCACGCAGTCAGGAAAAAGGATACTGGAAACACGGAAATTACACGCGTATTCAGGAGGAGGAGGTCGAAAGTCATATCGGCCAAATTGTTTCTCTCGAATTCACATGTGTCAGCGTGCGCTTAAAGGGAAAATTTTATTATCTGAATTCTGATGAGGGTGAATTTCAAACAATTATTCCCAAAGCAAACCTCTCTCTCTTTCCACTGCCTCAATTCTATCGAGGAAAAGTTCTGTCTGTAACAGGTTTTCTCGAGGAATATAAAGGGAAACCACAAATCATGGCTTTCTTCCCCAGCCAGATTGAAATGGAAGAGAATTAAAGTGGAAGCCGGGAATCTCCTTTTCTACTTTTTTATCATTTTCACTTCTGCCAAGATTTTGGGGGAAATCTGCGTCAGGCTGCGGATGCCTCCTATCATCGGGGAGTTGATGGCAGGTGTTCTGCTGGGGAATTACGTCCTGGGAATAATCGATAATTCCAACGATGTATTGATGTCCTTTGCCGAGATCGGAGTGATTTTTCTGATGTTCCACGTCGGGCTGGAAATCCGGGTGAAGGACCTTTTCGCCGTCGGCCGGACCGCGGTCTTCGTCGGGATCCTCGGAGTCCTCATCCCTTTGATCATGGGTTTTCTCACCATGTCTTTCCTCGGCTACCAGATCGTCGAGAGCCTGTTCATCACCACCGCTATACTGGCCACGAGTGTCGGGATTTCTGTCAAAGTCTTGCAGGATATGGGCTTGATCAAGCACAAAGTGGCTTACATTGTCCTGGGTGCCGCTGTCCTGGATGATATTCTCGCGCTGATTGTCCTGGCTTTAGTGAAGGGCCTGGCAAGGGGAGAGTTTCATACAGTGGAGTTTTCCCTTCTGGTCATCGAATCCATCGCCTTCGTGGGCTTTCTCACCTGGTGGGGACCGAAGCTGGCGTCTCGCACAAGACACTGGATCGAGAAGTTGAACATCCCGGAGGGGCCTTTTGTCTTATCTGTTATCCTCTGCTTGGGTCTGGCAGAGTTGGCCGATGTGATAGGCCTGGCTGCCATTATCGGGTCTTTCATGGCAGGAATCGTGATTGATGAGCTGGCCGGTGTGTATGATTTGGAGAATAAAGTCAAATACGTCAACGAATTTTTGCTCCCGTTCTTTTTTGTGATGATGGGTGCTCATCTGGATCCTCGGGCCTTTTTAGACCCACGATTGCTCATTTTAATTCTGGTCGTTACTGTTGTGGCGGTTGTGAGCAAAATGGCTGCTTCTGCTTTTGCCGCCATGAAGGAGACCTGGAAAACAAAGATTCAGGTTGGGGTATGCATGGTCCCCAGAGGAGAAGTGGGAATCATCGTCGGACTCATCGGTCTGTCCCTTCACACCATCTCTCATGATATGTACACAGTCGTCCTGGGGATGTCCCTCCTGACAACGCTGGTCACCCCACCTCTTATTATTTGGTCATTCAGGTCAAGAGGAAAAAAAACATCCACACCAGCTCATCAGGAAAAATAAATCCAGCCTAAAGATCCTGATTTCTTAATTTATTTATAATAACGAACACGAGCTATCTTGCGCAATTTGTCCAGAACCTCCCTTCGTTAATTAAGGCTTATTGATTTTATTCAGAAATTGGTTTATAAATCCTAATACTTTGGTACAATTCCCGAAATGAAAAAGTATTTAACCAGGGAGGTTCATCCATGAAAAAATGTGTAAGACGGAGAGTTCTGTTTTGTCTCTTGACTTTTATCTGTGGCGTCTTTGTTGCTCCCGCGGGGAGCAGTCCTCAAGCATCGAGGAATGTGAACCGGCATGACCCGAGTCTGTATAAGGCGATGAGTTGGAGATGTATCGGTCCCTACCGAGGCGGACGCGCGACTGCCGTCACAGGTATTCCCAGCCAGCCTTATACATATTACTTCGGAGCGACTGGAGGAGGAGTCTGGAAAACTGAAGATGGAGGTCTGAATTGGAGGCCAATATCGGACGACTTTTTTAAGACTGGTTCGGTCGGAGCTATTGCCGTCTCAGAATATGACCCGAATATCGTTTATGTGGGCATGGGAGAGGCCCCGATTCGCGGCAATGTTTCCCATGGAGATGGGATGTACAAATCCCTGGATGCCGGAAAGACATGGAAGCGCATCGGGCTGGAGGATACGAGTCAGATCTCGAGGATTCGTGTCCATCCCCGAAATCCGGATGTCGTCTATGTCGCGGCTCTGGGCCATGTGTATGGTCCCAATGAGCAAAGAGGTGTATTCCGAAGCCAGGATGGGGGAGAGACCTGGGAGAAAATTCTATACAGGGATGATAAGACTGGATGCATTGATCTCATCCTTGATCCTTCGAATCCGAGGGTCATCTATGCGGGACTCTGGGAATTCTTCAGGACTCCGTACAGCCTTTCCAGTGGTGGGCCTGGAGGCGGCATCTTCAAGTCGATCGATGGCGGGGATACGTGGACGGAGATCTCTCGAAACAGTGGGCTTCCCAAGGGAATGTTGGGAAAGATCGGCATCACTGTCTCACCGGCTAAGCCTGACCGAGTCTGGGCCATTGTTGAGGCAAATGACGGCGGTGTTTTTTGCTCGGATAATGGCGGCCAGACCTGGCGCAAGATGAACGAGGAACGGCGTCTGCGCCAGAGGGCCTGGTATTACAGCCGGATCTATGCTGACCCAAAGGATGCAGAAACTGTCTATGTCTTGAACACTGGTTTTTACCGCTCTGTGGATAGAGGAAGAACCTATTCATCTATCCGTGTTCCCCACGGAGACAACCATGATTTATGGATCGACCCCAATAATTCGAACAGGATGATCAATTCGAACGACGGAGGCGCCAATGTGAGCTACAACGGAGGAATATCCTGGACAGACCAGGACAATCAGCCCACAGCTCAGTTTTATCATGTCATCACCGACAATCATTTTCCCTATCGAGTGTACGGCGCCCAGCAGGACAATTCCACTGTTCGTATCGCTAGCCGGACGACAGGGGGAGGAATCGATAAGCCTGACTGGCATCCAGTCGGGGGAGGTGAGAGCGGCCACATCGCTCCCCGCCATGATAATCCAAACATCGTGTATGCCGGAAGTTATGGAGGGTATATCTCACGCTGGGATTACAGAACTCGTCAGACGCAGAACATAACCGCCTGGCCAGAGAATCCGATGGGATGGGGGGCTGGTGACTTGAAATACCGGTATCAGTGGACAGCCCCCATCGTGGTGTCCCGGTTTGACTCGGATGTTCTCTATCATGCCGCTCAGGTTATTTTCAAAACGACTAATGAAGGACAGAGCTGGGAGATCATCAGTCCTGACTTGACACGCAATGACAAGTCAAGACAGAAATCTTCCGGAGGGCCGATCACAAAGGACAATACGAGTGTTGAGTATTACTGCACGGTTTTTGCCCTGGCTGAGTCCTTCCATAATCCGAATATTCTCTGGGTCGGGACGGATGACGGTTTAGTCAGTATCACCAGGAATGGCGGAAAAAATTGGGAGGAAATCACTCCTAAAGATCTGCCGGAGTGGAGCCTCATCAGCATGATTGAACCCTCCACCTTTGATTCAGCCACTGCCTATATCGCTGTCGATCGACATGAGCTTGACGATTTTAAGCCCTACATTTACAAGACTGAGAATTATGGAAGAACCTGGAAGAAGATCACAAGCGGACTTCCGTATAACACGTTTGTCAGGGTCGTTCGCCAGGATCCCAAAAGAGAAGGGCTGCTGTATGCGGGGACAGAAACAGGTGTGTTTGTTTCATTCGACGACGGTGCCAACTGGCAGTCTTTGCAGCTCAATCTGCCTGTGGTTCCGATCCATGATATGGTTGTCAAAGAGAACGACCTCGTGGTGGGAACCCATGGACGTTCATTCTGGATTCTGGATGACCTGACTCCCTTGCACCAGATCACAAATAAGGTGGAAAAATCAGATTTCTATCTTTTTAAACCCCGGGATGCTTACAGAATGAGGGGGTGGGGATGGCCGCGGCCCAACGTTGGCCAGAATCCGCCCAGTGGCTCGGTCATTTATTACTACTTTAAGGAAAAACCAGATGAAGAAGTGACTCTTGAATTCATGGACAGAGAGGGAAAAACCATTAAAAAATACACAGGTAGGACAGGAGAAGATGCGAGGCCAGGACGTTTTGGCATGCAGTTGCCCGTGAGAGCGGGAATGAATCTGTTTATCTGGAACATGCTTTATCCCGATACTGTTCGCGTGCCCGGTGCCATTCTCTGGGGAGGGATGCTGAGCGGACCGATGGCTGTGCCAGGTATTTACCAAGTCAAGCTGACAGTGGGTGAAAAGTCGATGACGCAGAGCTGGACATGGAAAAA
>JASFPJ010000103.1:0-10055 GCA_050116035.1 Candidatus Aminicenantota bacterium
CTTTCCCCGCCTGGAGCAAAGGGATCAGAAATCCACCGGCCATACCATTCCAAATGAGAGAAATAACTGCCATTTTGCCGTCTAAACTCTAATTCAAGCCCGAATCTTTTGGAGAAGAAATATTGAACATAGACGCTCATGTTGTTTTTCAATTTCCCTCTTTCTTTGAAATACATCTCGTTGTGCTCAGTGTAGTCATATTCTTGTTCTTGCAAGGTGGCGTCGAGAGACCCTGAGTATCCCAAGCCAATGCCGAGTATGATTTCTTTTTTTTGTGAAGCGAAGGAAATGAGAGGAAAGAAAACTAGAATAGTTGCGGTGATGAATGGCTTGAGTTTCACTGCTCTTTTTTACAGCAAGATATGTGCCAGGAATAGACCGGTTTATCCAAGAAAAAAATGGGCAGGGATTGTCCTCTCGTCATGACACCTGTCCCATTCAGTTCTACACTATTAAGAAATAATAACGGACGGATATTTTTCTCCTCCTTGGCCACGGAAATCAATTGAGAGTCTTCTTCTCCAGTTGGTGCATGGATTTTTCCTTTTTCTTCGGGATCTATGTCTTGCGTTCGATTTTGTAGAAATTCTTTTTACCGATTTTGAGCACGCGTTCTGCATTTTTCCTCAGGTCGATTTTCAGGCCGATATCTTCGACTCTTTGTCCATCAAGATAAACCCCTCCTTGACGGATGATTCTTTTGGCTTCACCTCGGGAGGGTAAAATTTTCTGGTTGACCATTAAATCGATGAGAGGAATCTCTGCGGCTTTGACCTCAATCACTTCGATTTCTGATGGGATTTCTTTGTTCTTGAACACTCTCTCGAATTCCTCTGCCGCTTTCTCCGCTTCCTGGCTGCTCCAGAAATCAGCCACGATTATCCGGGCCAACCTGGATTTGAGGTCTTTGGGATTGACCTGGCCTTCCTTGGCCTCTTTTCTCCAATTTTCGATCTGGGAGAGAGGTTCGTCGGTGAGGAGCTCGAAGTAGCGGAACATCAGTGGGTCAGAGATGGACATGATTTTTCCGAAAATCTCACTCGCTGGTTCGGTGATACCCACAAAGTTGTCGAGTGTTTTACTCATCTTTTCCACACCGTCCAGGCCCTCCAGCAGAGGCATGGTCATGACTACCTGAGGTTCCTGTTTAAATTCCCTTTGAATCTCTCGGCCGACGAGGAGGTTGAATTTCTGGTCGGTCCCGCCGAGCTCCACATCCGCTTCCAGAGCCACTGAATCGTAAGCCTGCATGAGCGGGTAGAGGAGTTCATGAGTGGATATGGGTTGGCCGCTTTTCAGACGGTTGGAAAAGTCGTCCCTCTCAAGGATGCGGGCCACCGTGTATTTGGCAGTCAGGTTGATGATATCAAAACTCGTCAGCTTGCCTAACCAGCGGGAGTTGAAATCGATGATGGTTTTTTTCGGATCAAGAATCTTGAATATCTGGATCTTGTACGTCTCGGCGTTTTTGTTGATTTCCTCTCGAGTCATAGGAGGGCGTGTGGTCGAGCGTCCTGAGGGGTCGCCGATAAGCCCGGTGAAGTCACCAATCAAAAAAATCACATCATGGCCCATGTCCTGGAAGTGTTTCATCTTGCGTAGGAGCACGGTGTGTCCGAGGTGGATGTCCGGGGCTGTCGGGTCAAACCCGGCTTTGACCTTTAAAGGCTTTTTTTCTTTGAGAGAGCGGGCCAGTTTGGCTTCCAGCTCTTTTTCCTGGATGATTTCCACACATCCCTTTTTGAGGTACTCTAACTGTTCTTTTGCTGTCTTCATGGTTTTGCCTCTGTTTTCATTTTGGTCAATATGCCTTTCCAGTGTTCGAGCTGGCTTTGACTTTTCCGTTTTCCTTTTTCTGTTTTCAGTCTTTTCTTGCCTGCCAGACTTTATTTGATGAACACTCTCCTCCCCCTGACTTCGACTTTCCCTTCAAAATAGAGCTTGACCGCTTCCGGGTAGATTTTATGCTCTTCCCTCAGGATTCTCTCGCTGAGTGTTTCTTCTGTGTCGTCTTGGAGAACAGGAACGACGGCCTGGATTATGATTGGACCCATGTCCACATCAGCCGTAACAAAGTGGACTGTCGCTCCTGAGTACTTGACTCCCCACTCGAGAGCTTTCTTCTGGACGTGGAGTCCAGGGAAGGAAGGCAGGAGGGCCGGATGGATATTCATCATGCAGTGCTTAAGCTCGTCACAGAAAGAAGGACTCAGAATTCTCATGTATCCTGCCAGGCAGACGAGGTCCACGTCCCTTTTCCTGAGTTCTTGGACGGCTGCTTTTTCATGGTCTTCACGAGTCGGATAGGCTTTCGGGTCGAGGAAAAGAGTCTCGAGATTTCGCTCTTTGGCGATCTGGAGTCCTGGTGCATCTTCTTTGTTGCTGAAAACAAGAACGATTTCTGCGTTTATTTTTCCAGCAAGGATGGCATCGTGGATGGCCTGAAAGTTAGAGCCCCGGCCAGAAATGAAAACAGCAATTTTACCCTTTTTTTTAGGGCTGACAAAAACATCCTCTGTCATCTGTATTTCCCTCTCCTTGTTTAACTGTAAGTCTTAAAATCCTATTTTATTAAAAAAGCCGCGGAAATCAATGATACATTTTAAATAAGGGGACGTTCCCCAGGGTGCTACCCTTTTAATCAAACAATGATTTTTTAACATAAATACAAATACTAACACGCTTGAATTTATTGAATCCTATCATTATAGGACAAAGTGGAAAAAGGGTGGTACCTTGGGGAACGTCCCCATATTTTCACTGAATGGCGAAGATCTCAGGAATGGCGTTCCTCCAGGCTTTCAAGGCTTCATCCACGGGAACATCGATGAGTTTTTTATCACCATGGCTGATGACGATCCTGTCTCCACCTGTCTTTCCGATGACCGCAGCGTTCACTTTTTTGTTTTTCGCCAGTTCAAGAATTTTTTGATGGTTTTGTTTTTTTGATGTGATGACTATCCTGGACTGCGTTTCTCCAAAGAGGATCGCGTCCGAGCGAATCCCGTCCCGGAGATTCACACGCAGCCCTGTTTTCTTGTCACTCAAGAATGAAGATTCGGCCAGGCAGCAGGCCAGGCCGCCTTCTGAGACATCGTGAGCGGATTCGATAAGTCCAAGGGAAATGATTTCCAGGCAAAAATCCTGGATTTGCTTTTCTTTTTCCAGGTCGATTTGCGGGGGCATTCCTTTCTCTTTCTGGTGAATCGTTTTGACATACTCGGAAGCTCCCAGCTCGTCCTTATTTTCTCCGAGGAGGATCAGGATGTCTTCCTCCGCCTTAAAAGCGGGCCCGGTTATATTATTTATGTCATCCACCATGCCGACTATGCCCAGCACAGGAGTGGGATAGATCGAGATGCCTTCCGTGTCATTGTAGAAGCTGACATTGCCTCCTGTGACGGGGATGTTGAATGTTCGGCAGCCCTGCGCGATTCCTTTTATGGTTTCTTGGAACTGCCACATGATTTCCGGTTTCTCCGGATTGCCGAAGTTTAAACAATTAGTCACTCCAATGGGACGGGCGCCGACGCAGGCCAGATTCCGGCAGGCTTCGGCCACGGCGATCTTGCCTCCGGTTTCAGGATCTAGATAGGAATAGAGAGAGTTTCCGTCTAAAGTGACCGCCAGCGCTTTGTTTGTGTCTTTGATCCTGATCACAGAGGCATCCGCCCCTGGTATAAAAGCGGTGTTGACCTGGACCATGTGGTCATACTGGCGGCGGACCCATTCCTTTTCGGCGATAGTCGGCGAAGAGAGAAGCTGTAGAAAAGTCTGGTTGAAGTTTTCTGGTTGGGGGAGAGGTTCCAGTTGGGTGGCGGATTCGAGGTAAGAGGGTGTTTGGCTCTCCCTCTCATAGACAGGGCAGAGGTCGATGACGGCCTTCACGGGAAGGTCCACGACTGTTTTTCCCTCAAAGCTGACTTTAAGCCTACCTCCTTCGGTGACCTGTCCGATGATCACGGCATCCAGGTCCCATTTGGAAAAGATCTCCTGTACTTCCTTGACCTTGTCTTTCTTCGCCACGATGAGCATTCTCTCCTGGGACTCCGACAGCATCATTTCGTACGGGGTCATGCCTTCTTCTCTCTGTGGCACACGATCGAGGTTGATCTCGATGCCCGTGCCTGATTTGGAGGCCATTTCTGTGGTCGAACATGTCAGGCCTGCCGCACCCATATCCTGGATACCAATAATCAAGTCTTTGGCTGTGACTTCCAGGCAAGCCTCGAGCAGCAGTTTTTCCATGAAGGGATCACCAACCTGAACATTCGGTCTCTTGTGTTCCAGGTCCTCGCCGAATTCAGCCGAGGCCATCGTGGCACCGTGAATACCGTCTCTTCCTGTTTTCGCTCCGACATAGAGCACCGGGTTTCCCTTGCCTTCGGCTTTGGCGTAGAAGATCCTGTCCTTTTTGACGATTCCCAGGGCAAAAACATTCACAAGAGGATTGAGAGAATAGCAGTCGTTGAAGTAGACATCTCCTCCTACCGTAGGGATACCGATGGAGTTTCCGTATCCGGATATCCCCGCGACCACACCTTCCATGACGGATTTGTTTTTTGCGGTCGATAGCGGGCCAAAACGCAGGGAATCCTGGAGGACAATGGGTCTGGCTCCCATAGTGAAAATGTCTCTGAGTATACCTCCGACTCCTGTCGCTGCACCTTGGTAGGGCTCGATAAAGGAGGGATGGTTGTGGGACTCGATCTTGAAAACGGCTGCCAGACCATCACCGATATCGATGATGCCCGCATTCTCACCCGGTCCCTGGATGACGTTTTCCCCCTCCACAGGCAGTTGTTTCAGATGAATGGTTGAGCTTTTGTAGCTGCAGTGTTCAGACCACATGAGAGAGAAAATCCCGAGTTCCGTGATGTTGGGTTCCCTGCCGATGAGTTCGACGATTTTTTCGTACTCATCCAGAGTGAGATTGTGTTCTTCCAGAATCTTGCGGTCAATCATTTCGCTTCACACACTCCAGGCCATCCGATGTGGTTATCCTTTCCAGTTGATGACAGATTCGAATATGATCCGGCCGTCTTCGCTGCCGAGAAGCGCCTCAGAAGCCCTTTCTGGATGGGGCATCATGCCCATGACGTTTCCGGCGCTGTTGATCAGGCCGGCGATGCTTTCAAGAGAGCCATTCACATTGGCCTCTTCGCTGAGTTGGCCCCGGGCATCTGAATACCGGAGGACGATCTGGTTGTATGTCTTTATCTCTTGAATAGTATCAGGAGGAGAGAAAAAATTGCCGTCATAGTGGGCGATGGGAATCCTCAAAACCTGACCTTTTTTGGCTTTGTGCGTGAACGGAGTGGCCTCGTTATCCACCCGGAGATGGACAAACTGACAGAGGAACTTCAGGTTTTTATTCCTGAGCATGGCTCCCGGAAGCAGCTCCAACTCCAGGAGAACCTGGAAGCCGTTGCATATTCCGAGCACCAGGCCTCCCTTGAGTGCGAATTCTTTGACTTCCTGCATCAGTGGAGAAAACGCAGCGATGGAGCCTGACCGGAGATAGTCTCCGTAGGAAAATCCTCCAGGGAGGACAACACAATCAACATTTTTCAGGTCATGTTCTTTGTGCCAGAGGAATATCGCGTCCTGGTTGAGGACGTCCTTAAGCGCAAAGAGAGTGTCATAATCGCAGTTGGAACCTGGAAAAATCACGACTCCAAATTTCAATTTCACTAATCCTTGGGGGATGGATTCCCCCTGTTTTTGATTTAATCCTTTTCCAAAATCTGCCAGGTGAACTTTTCGATGATGGGATTGGCCAGGACTTTATCTGATATTTCGGGGATGACTTTTTCGGCTTCTTTGGGGGACATACCTTCGAGCTCAAGTTCAAACACTTTGCCCTGTCTGACATCCTTTACAGATTCGTAGCCCAGTGTGTGGAGGGCATTCTTCACCGTTTGGCCTTGAGGGTCGAGGACACTGTCTTTGAGCGAGACCAGGATCCTAACTTTCATCGCCCACCTTTTCGAAGATGTAATCAATCTTGCTTAAATACGGATCAAGAGAAAAGCAGGCGTCAATCTCTTTCTCTGTTAGAATTTTTCCGATTTCTTTATCAGAATGGATGAGCTCCCTGAAATCACGACCTTCATTCCAGGCTTTCATGCTATTCGTCTGGACAAGCTGGAACGCCTGCTCGCGGGTGATGTCTTTTTTCGTCAGAGCCAGGAGTACGCTCTGGGAAAAAACGAGACCCCGCGTCAGGTTGACGTTGTCTTCCATCCTCTCGACGTTGACCTTCCAGTTGCGGATGATATCCGTTGTTTCCGCCAGGATGAAGTCTGTGAGAATAAAAGCATCCGGAAATATAACTCTTTCAGCCGAGGAGTGGGAAATGTCTCTTTCATGCCAGAGAGAGATGTTCTCCATGGAAACCTGGAGGTTGGATCTTATAACGCGGGCAAGGCCAGAGATTCTTTCTGCACGAACCGGATTTTTTTTATGCGGCATGGAAGAGGATCCTTTTTGACCTTTAGTGAAGGGCTCTTCCACTTCAAGGACTTCTGTTTTCTGAAGGTGACGCAGCTCTGCAGCGAATTTATCCAGGGAAGATGCAAGAAGGGCGAGTGCAAAGAGGACTTCGGCATGCCTGTCACGCTGAAGAACCTGCGTGGACACTTTTGCAGGCTTGAGGCCGAGTTTTTTGAGTGCATAGACCTCGATTTTTGGGTCAAGATGGATGTAGGTTCCCACTGAGCCCGAGATTCTCCCGTAACTGATGACTTTTAATGCGTTCTCGATTCGATGGAGATGACGTTTCACTTCCTCATACCAGACCAGGAGTTTCACACCGAAAGTAATGGGCTCGGCGTGAACACCGTGTGTCCGTCCGACCATCACGGTTTTTTTGTACTGCAGAGCCTGTTCCTTGAGGACATCTTTAAGAGGGCTGAGATCCTTCTGGACTTTCTCCAGAGCTTCTTTTATGAGGAGAGAGAGGGCGGTATCAACAACATCATAGGATGTCAGTCCAAGGTGGATGAAGCGGGAATCTTCTCCCACTTTCTCGGCCACAGATGTGAGAAAGGCGATCACGTCGTGTTTCACGACTTTTTCTATCTCTTCAATCCTCTTGACAGAGAAATTGGCTTTTTCTTTAATCGTTTTGAGTGATTGGGGAGGGATTTCTCCTGCTTCTGCCCAGGCTTCGCATACAGCCAGTTCCACATCGAGCCATTTTCTGTATCTGTTTTCATCGGTCCAGATGGCACCCATTTCTGGACGCGTGTACCGCTCTATCATGGAATTTATTCCTTAAAAGGAGGGCAAATCATAACAACAAGCCCATCTCTTGTCAATTTATTTCGGGTTCAGAGCTTGACTTTGGAGATTTTTCGATGAAAATTACTTATTGATATTATCTTTTTGGATCTTGATGATCACGCATCAAAGTTTATTTCCTGATTCTTCAAAGGATTTTGTCTGATTGAGTGTCTAAAATGATGAAAAGGAGTATGGAAGAGAGCAGCGATAACCATTTGGTTACGCAGGCAAAACAGGGCGATGCTGACGCTTTTACCGAGTTGGCTTGCCGTTGCCAGGAAAAAATATACTTTACCATACTCGCGCTGACAAAGAATCAGCAGGATGCCAGTGACTTGGCCCAGGAGGCCTTTATGCAGGCTTTTAAGTCTTTAAAGAGTTTCAAACAACGCTCCAGCTTCTACACCTGGATATACAGGATCGCTGTCAACCTGACCTTAAATTTTCTAAAGCGGAGAAAAAGAGAAGATGCACAGGAAGTCCTGGATGAAAGCCAATCTTCAGGAAATGGGACAGAGGATTCTTCACTTTCACCGGAAGGGCGTTCTTTGAAGAAGGAGCTCTCAGAGAGAATGCAGTCCGCCATCGATTCTCTGCCTCTGGCTTACAGAGCTTCTTTCACTCTTGTCGTTTTCCAGGGGATGACTCACAGCCAGGCCGCGCAGATTCTGGGATGCTCCGAGAACACTGTATCCTGGAGAATGCACAAAGCCAGGAAAATACTTCAGGCCAGACTCAAACCTTACCTCGAAGGAGGGATAGAATGAAGTGTAAAAAAATAGAAAAGTGGCTTTCCGACCGTATCGACGGAGAGCTCTCGAAGGAAAAAGAAAGGCTCCTCGATGATCATCTGGAAAAGTGCGATTCATGCCGGTCTTATGCGGCATCGATAGCGAAACTCCAGGATGAAGCCGTGAGCATCAAGGATGCAGAAATCTCACCCGCCTTCTGGGAGGAATTTACCTCAAAACTCAAGGCTGACCTAAAATCCGTCCAGCAGGAGAAAAAAGAAAGAAGGCCTCTTGCGCTGGGCTGGAATTGGGTTTGGTCTGGTGCCACTTTGCTCGCAGTGGTGGTTGTCGGCTCATACTTGCTCTTTTTCCAGAGCCCGCAGCCTCAAGAGATGTATGTCTTTTCTCTCGAGAATTCACTCGCGAGAATTTACCAGGAAATCGGGGATGACACTGAACTGGAAGAGCTGTTCAATTCAGTGATCATGGAGTCTATAGGCGAATCCCTCGAGGATTCCGAATGGAGGGAGCGTCCTGATTTCAAGGAAAATATTCTCCTTTGGGAAGACCTCACAGAAGAGGAGATGAAATTTCTTGAGTCTGAAATAAAGAAAGACGTTTGAATAGAGGAGGAATTCCATGAAAACCAAATCGATCCTTGCCCTTTTTCTCGGCGTTGTTGTTTTCAGCTCAGTTGTCTTCGCTGCTGTCCAAGGGGGAAACATCCAAGTGCAGGAGAAAGCCAGGAGAGTGACACGAGAGAATATCATCACACTGATGCTGATAAGGATGACCCGTTTCTTGGAACTGACTGAAGACCAAACAGCCAAGATTTATCCTTTTTTCAATCGGATCGAGAAAGAGAAGATGCAGATCAACCAGCAGATCAGAAGGCTGATGCGTGAGATAAGAACAACTTTAAACGCGGAGGATCCTGACACAGAAGCACTCAAAGCCAAGATTCAAACTCTAAAAGAGTTAAGAGACGCCCTCAAGAAAAAAGATAAGGAACTGGAAAAGCACCTGGAAGAAAATTTGACCGTGATCCAGCAGGCAAAATATCTGGTGTTCATGAATGCTTTTTTCAATGAATTAAGGGATAGTTTGAACAGAGCCAGGATTTTGAGAGAGAGGACTAAGCCGAAAAAAAAGAAAGAGTTCTGATTTCTTCCAAAGGAAATCCTCCTTCTTTAATACAAGGATATAAATGGATGCCCAAAAGCAAAGTCTGACTTTTTTCTTTATTGTATAAAGAAGAAGACTTTTTTAGCGTTTAGTTTCTAAACATAAAAACCTGATTGAATTAGCCCTTTTTCATCAGTTTGTTTTTTGTCATCAAAAAAAATCATTTCTTGACAAAAGGTTTCTGTTGCTTTAGAATTTTGAATGTAGTTTTGCATATTTTTCTCCAAAACTAGAGACAGTAGCGTACGCAGGTTAAAGAGAGGAAACAAGAACTTCATAGACAAGAGGCCTTTCTCTTCGTCATTTACTCCCTTTTAAGTTAAAAATCGAAAGCCTGCAGATGGAAGATTGCGCCAGCGTAGCTCAGTTGGTAGAGCAGCTGATTTGTAATCAGCGGGTCGGGGGTTCGAATCCTCTCGCTGGCTTTTAATTCGAGAGACGAAGTTGTTGGGTAGACAGTCCGTTTATTAAGCATGAGGAAGTCAGCGTAATAGAGATAGAAAGCGGTCGTCCCAATAACTCATGGAAAGAGAGCATAGGCTTTGGGCAGGTACCAAAGTGGCCAAATGGGGCGGGCTGTAAACCCGCTGCGGAAACGCTTCGGAGGTTCGAATCCTTCCCTGCCCATTTGTGATTATGCGGGAATAGCTCAGTTGGTAGAGCATCGGCCTTCCAAGCCGTTGGTCGCGGGTTCGAGTCCCGTTTCCCGCTGTCTGCGCAGAGTCGTGCCCACGTAGCTCAGTCGGTAGAGCACGTCCTTGGTAAGGACGGGGTCACCAGTTCAAATCTGGTCGTGGGCTTGGCAGATACTAAGGAGTCATTAACGTAAAGGATAGGAGGTAAGGGAAAATG
>JASFPJ010000104.1:0-10049 GCA_050116035.1 Candidatus Aminicenantota bacterium
CTGGCTTTTCAAATTAGGAAATGTTAAATGTTAAGATGCGACCCCTTGTTTCGACCCCTTGTTTTCGACCCCTTGTTTTCGACCCCTTGTTTTCAAGCTAGACCTAACTGTTATCCACTGCTATAATAGGGGAAATTTTTTTAGGATTGGAGCATTATGGAAGGCGAAATTCTCAAGATATTAACCGCAATAAGAGATTTTATCTGGGGGCTTCCTCTCATTATTCTCCTGGTCGGAACAGGCATTTTCCTGACCATCCGATTGAAGGGGCTTCAAATCAGAGGTCTTTTTTACTCACTCTATTTAGCCATCATCAAAAGAAAAGAAGATGATGAACATGAAGGCGATATCTCCCACTTCCAGGCCTTGATGACAGCATTGGCCGCCACCGTCGGAACCGGGAATATAGTCGGTGTTGCCGTGGCTATCGCTTCTGGAGGGCCCGGGGCTCTGTTCTGGATGTGGGTCACCGGGATATTCGGAATGGCCACCAAGTACGCTGAAGCTGTTCTGGCCATAAAATACAGAGAAGTGGATGACTTCGGGACAATGAGTGGGGGGCCAATGTACTACATCTCCAAGGGATTGGGCTGGAAATGGCTCGGGACTCTCTTTGCCGTCTTCGCAGCCATCGCCGCTTTTGGAATAGGAAACATGGTCCAATCCAATTCAGTCGCTTATGGCGTGAAAACAACCATCGGTATCCCGAACTGGATAACAGGAATCATCCTGGCCGCACTCACAGGCATGGTCGTCCTCGGCGGAATCAAGAGTATTGCCAGAGTCACTCAGGTCCTCGTGCCTTTTATGATAATCATTTATATCATCGCCGCATTGACCATCCTTTTCCTCAACATCTCCTCCATCCCGCAAATTTTCGTCCTCATCTTCAAACACGCGTTCACACCCACAGCGGCTGCAGGAGGATTTCTCGGGGCAACAGTGATGCAAACGATGCGCCATGGAGTATCCAAGGGCGTCTTTTCCAATGAGTCCGGATTGGGTTCGGCCCCAATAGCGGCTGCCGCAGCCAAGACTCCCAATCCGGTTAAACAGGCTCTGGTTTCGATGACGCAGACTTTCATCGACACTCTCGTGGTCTGCACTATGACCGGAGTGGTGCTCATCTTCAGCGGCCTCTGGAGCTCTGGCATCAAAGGGGCAGAGCTCACAGCCAATGCTTTCGATAAATTCTTCCCACTAGGGATAGGAGAATACATTGTCACTTTCACACTGATATTTTTTGCCTATTCCACCATCCTCGGATGGTGCTACTACGGGGAAAAATCCATCGAATATTTATTCACAGAAAAGGCGGTGAAAATCTACCGGATCGTCTTTGTCATCTTCGTCGCCATAGGCACAACCCTAAAACTCGAAACGGTCTGGAGAGTATCGGATATCATGAACGGATTGATGGCTTTCCCGAACCTGGTGGGCCTCCTCGGTCTCAGCGCAGTCATTGTCTCAGAAACAAACATATACTTCTATAAAAAAAGAAGTTAGACTGTTCGCCTTTCATTTACACATCTTAAGTTTTATGCTATGGTTGAGGACGATAAATCTAGAGGAATAAAATGCGAGTACAGCCTCTCAGGATAGTCATCAGTTCAGTTCGAAAATTCATTAACATGGGGGCCCTCTCCCGCCTGTGGAACCTGGTAAAGAACTTCCATGCGGCCGACATCTCTTCTCTGATGAACCACTTGATTTTTAGAGAAAGACTCATTCTCTTCAACGTTCTCTTCGATCAAGACAAGGAAAAGACCGGGGAAGTGCTGAGCGAGTTGGAACCTGAAGACGCGGCCCCGATTCTACAAGAACTTCATTTAAACCAGATCACAGAGCTTTTCCAGATCATTCCCTCCGATGACGCGGCCCCGATCCTCGAGCTCCTCCCTGATGAGATGAAAAACTCCGTCCTGGCTGCTATGGAGGAGAAGCCTTCAGAAGATGTCAAAGAGCTTCTCCTCTACGAAGAGGAAACTGCCGGCCGAATCATGTCCCCAGACTTTTATGCTCTGGACCACAACACCAATGTCTCCGATGCCATCACGGCCATGCAGCTCGAGAGAGATGTGGAATCTGCATTTTATCTCTACACAATAGATGAAAAGAATCGACTGGTGGGAGTCGTCTCCTTGAGACAGCTTCTCTTTGCGCGTCCGAATACGAAGCTCAAAGAGATCATGACCAAAGATGTCATAAGCGTTCATCCCGAAACAGACCAGGAAGAAGTGGCCCGCTATGTCGCAGATTACAATCTCGTCGCCATTCCTGTGGTTGACTCCGAGAGTACTCTTGTCGGTGTTGTCACTGTCGATGACGTCATCGACGTCATAGAGGAAGAGGCCACCGAAGATATGTATAAAATGGTCTCCCTGGATACGACGGACAGAATCCAGGACAGCGCCTTTAAATCCATTAAAAAGAGAATTCCTTTTCTCTTGTTCAGCCTTATCACTGCATCTCTGGCTCCATTGGTCGTCCACTATTTTGAAGGCACCATTGAGCAATTCGTCAAGCTCGTCGTCTTTTTACCTCTTGTTATGGCTCTCGGAGGAGTGGCGGGAAACCAGACCATAGCCATCATTGTCAGGGAAATCGCCATCGGTCAGGCTGAGTGGGTCGGAGCCAGGAAAGCCCTGTTCAAAGAAATCATGGTTGGAATCGGCAACGGCATCATCATCGGAGCCATCCTGGGTGGATTTTCCTATCTTCTCATCAAAAATCCCTATCTTGGCCTCATCTTGGGCCTGGCCATCATCATCAACTTGTTCGTTGCCGCCCTGGTCGGCACCCTCATCCCATTAGTCTTGAAATTACTCCGATTGGACCCAGCGCTGGGGTCGGTCAATCTGCTCACGATGTGCACGGATTCCATTGGCGCCCTCACCTTTCTCGGTCTCGGAACTCTCTTCCTGAGTAAACTCTGATTAACTATCCATGCCTCGCGAACAAACCGAAGCCATAGTTCTCCGAACTTATAATGTGGGAGAGCAAGACAAGATCGTCGTCTTTTTTTCCAGAGACAGGGGAATCATTAAGGGAGTCGCCAAAGGCGCTCGAAAATTTGGCAACCGTTTCGGAAGCAGTCTCGAACCTCTCTCACTCGTCAAAACTTACTATTATGAAAAAGAAGGAAAAGACCTGGTCACAGTGAGTAGCTGTGACCTTGTTGAATCTTTTTTCGAACTCCAGAATGTGCCTGATGTCTCTTTCACGTTAAGCTATTTCGCCGAGCTCATACAAGAATTTTCTCCAGCACTCGTAAAAGATGACAAACTCTACAGGCTTTTGCTCACCATCCTCCGCACGCTCACAAAAGGAGGAGACCTGAATTTTTTATCCAGGTATTTTGAGGCCTGGCTCCTTAAAATCAACGGAGTGCTCCCTGATTTGAGTCGATGCAAAAAGTGCGGCAAGTCCTTTATTCATTCCGGATGGCTATCGCCCAAAAAAGACGGCGTTTATTGTGACCGCTGTGCATCATTTAAAAAAGAAAAAGTCGAGCCTGATTTAGACGCTTTTATCCAGTGGATAAAAAAAAATCCGCCTCCAGAAAAAGGGCCTCTTCCATTTTCTGCTGAGCAGCTGGACACAATCAAAAGATCGCTCAAGGAGATGATCGTTTTCCATCTCGAAAGAGAGCCTAAAACGCTTCGCTACCTCCCTTAGGGGACGTTCCCCAAGGTACTACCTTAGAACAATAAATCCATCCACACCAAAACTATTCACACATGACTGGCAATATAAAGGATTTAAAGTGCTAAGGTGGCACCTTGGGGAACGTCCCCATCTTTCCATCTTTTTTATATTGATTTTTTAGCGGAAAAGAATAAACTATTATTCTTCCATAGGCACACTATGTGAAAGGAGACGATATGAGCCAATGTAAAATTTGCGGTAAAGAGATTGATGAGAAGAATCCTTATTTTGTCCTCTCTTTCAATAAAGAAGCCACCGAAGAAGGAAAGAAAAAAACAATCCATTCTGAAGAAGGGGCCACCATCTGTGAAGAATGCGGCAACGAAGGCCTGTCCTCAGTCCTCAGGAATCTCAAGCTCATCAATGACGCCGATACAGAGCTAAATGAAAAAATGAAATCACTGGAAAAATCTGTCGATATGCTGGAGTTGATGAAGGAGTATGGTATTTCCGGAGAAAAAGCCGGCACAAAGAACCAGTATCTCGCGAAATGTCCTTTTCACAATCAGGAGGCCTCCTTTTTGATCGATGCCAAGAATAAAGAATACTTCTGTTTGTGCGAAGGATTAAAAGGAGATATCTTCAGCTTCGTCATCAACTACGATAGAGACGTTGAATATAAACACACGACTTTGAAGCAAGCTGTCGACCACTTGATGGAGAAATTCCCCACTCAATAACCTTCGAATTTCTTCCCCAAATCATCCCCTTTTTCCCTCTTCAACACTTACGCAAGAAATTGCAAACAATGGAAAAAGGTCTTATTTTTCCTTGAAATTCAAATTTTTTTATGTTATAGGTTACCAAAAAGGTAAAAAAATCAATATCTTGCATGAATGGAGGAGGCGGATGATTAAGAAAAAGATCCTAATATCCTCATTTCTGCTTTTACTCACCTTTTCTTTTACAGGAATTGCATTCTCGCAGCAAGGCACGCTAGAAAGAATTGTCGTGACTCCTCTTGGAGATACTCTGGAAGTGAAGATATTTCTGAGTCCGTACACTTACCATCGTCAATTCAGACTCTACAACCCGAGTCGAATCGGAATTGATTTCTTCAATGTCAGAAGCATCAGTGCCTCCCGCAATATTGATGTGAGTGTTCTGGGAATAAAATCCATCAGTGTCTCCACTTTAGGCACCAACGTAGCTCGAGTCATTTTTTATGTCGAGGATGAATTCCCTCCTTATATCACTGAGAAATTCGTCGGTGGTCTCAAAATTGTGTTCTGGACAGAGGAAGAACCCCCTATGGTCGAAGAAAAAGTAGAAATCACAGTCGAAAAAGTAGAGGATGCCATTTGCGACATAAAGGTCCAACCTACTCGGGCGAATCCGGACGATCCTATCTTCATTGACATGAGCGGCTCTCAGTATGCTGAATCTATGGTCGTCGAAGTTTTTGATCCGGAAGGAGCTAAAATCGCCTCCAAAGAGCTCTTCCCTGAGTCTCCCCAGTGGGAAGTCAATTTGGATAGATCCGGTGAATATGCTTTTAAGGGAAAAGCCTTCAACATCGAGGGAAAGGCCTCAGAAAATCCCTGTGAAGCCTCAGTCTTCATCAATTTCCCTCCCTCCTCCAATCTGGAATGCCGCAAATGTGAAGGCACAGTCGGAAAGAAAATAGTCCTGGATGCTTCTGGATCCACTGACCCCGACGGAGAGGTGGTCCAGGTCGATTTCGAGATAATCGATGAAGAGGGAACCCTGGTGGATAGGTTTGCAGATACCGAAATGCCCTTTACTTGGGAAAAGGCTTTTGATAAGAAAGGCATCTATTCAGTAACAGCAGTGGCTACGGATGACCTGGGTTCCATCTCTGAGCCCTCCATGGTCGATGTGAGGATCAAACAGAAAAAAATGCGCTTCCTGTTTGACGTCGGTGCGCTCGCTGCCCGAGGAGGCGGAACCTATGTCGGGTATGGCGTAGGCCGCGCTGGCATTCTGTATAAGCTCTCAAAAAACTTTGATGTGATCCTGGCGGGCGGTGGTGCATACACGCCTGTTGATTCCGCTCCCTGGGAACAGCAATTCTTCACCGGAACCCTGATATTCAACATGCGTGCCGGCCCAATTTTCATCGGATTGGGTGGTGCGTACACCACGCGATACAAAACGACCATCCAGAATGACTACGGCGAGGTCATTACCAACGTCGGGTTTGACCTGTTCGGCATGTCCAGAACCACTATCTCAATCTTTCTCGAGGCATCAGGACCCCCAATAGACCTTTCCATCCAGGATAATCATAAGTTAGTGCTCGGCTTCAGACTGCTCTTTTAATCCGAGTCAGTCCTCAAGAACAATAAGAGGGCCGAGGAGAAATCCTCGGCCCTTTTTTTATTCATTATAGCTTAGAGGGACGTTTCCCAGGGAATAAAAGGCGGATAGGTGTTTATGCTCAGTAATTAAGTAGCACTTTTGGTGATAATGGTGAGGACAAAAGTTCCGTAGCGAGTGAAATGTGACAATCTCCTATCTTTGTCAATACGAGCGTAGCGTGGTAATCTCATAAGAAAATTTTATTTTTATTAGATTGCTTCTTCGCTTCACTCATCGCAATGACAGGGAACGTCCTATCTTTCCTTATTTCAACTGTCCGACGGCTTTCTCGACTGCCTCCAGGATCTCATTGGATTCCACCACCTCTTTAAGCTTATTGATGTCGTCAAAAAGAGGACGGTCTTCTTCAAGTTTCTCGACATATTTCCGGATAACATCGTAGGCTGATTGAATCCCCTTACTGGGCTTTATGGGCTTTCGAAAATCAATAGCCTGGGCTCCTGCCATGAATTCTATTCCAAGGACAGCTTGTGCATTATCGATAATATCTCGAGTCTTGAGAGCTGTAGTCATACCCATGCTGACAAAATCTTCTTGGTCAGCGGCCGCGGGAATAGACCCAGTGGCGGCAGGATGGGAGAGAATCCTGTTCTCACAGACTAACGCACCCGCCGTGTACTGAGAAAGCATCAGACCAGAAAACATTCCTGCGCCCTTGGTGAGGAAGGCGGGAAGCCCCATGCTCAGATGAGGATTCATCAGCCTGTTCGTTCTTCTCTCCGAGAGGACGCAGACGGTTGTGATTGCCATTCCTAGAAGTTCTAGAGCAAAAGCCATAGGAGTTCCTTGAAAATTGGCTCCTGTGAGCACTAAATCTTCATCCGGGAAAAAGGTGGGATTATCTGCCGCTCCGTTGAGTTCAATCTCCAGCATGGAGCGAGCCCACTTGAGAGCATCACGGGCTGAACCCATCACCTGGGGTGTACTGCGCAAGCTGTAGCAGTCCTGAATTTTTTTTCCCTTTTGAGCGAGAAGCTTGCTGCCTTCAGTTATTCTCCTAATGTTCTCACTGGCTTCGATAGCTCCAGGATAACCCCGGACTTTGTGCAACCGCTCATCGTAAGCTTTCATGTTGGCGTTTAAGACTTCCAGAGTCATGGCGGCCACAATCTCCGCATTCTTTATCCAGCGTTCGGCATCGTAAATCTCCAAAGCTCCCATGCCGGCGATGATGTTGGCGCCGTTGATCGTCGCCAGGCCATCGCGCGCTTCATACACTATGGTCGGTATTCCTGCTTTCTCCATGGCTTCTTTTCCAGGTAACCGGTTGCCTTTGTAAAAAGCCTCCCCTTCCCCCATGGGAACCAGAGCCATCTGAGCCATAGGAGAAAGATCGCCACACGCGCCGACAGAGCCCTTTTCACAAACAACAGGCGTGACGCCTTTGTTCAACATTTCTTTCAGAGTCTGGACAACTTCGGGCCTCAGGCCCGAATGGCCATGGCAGTGACAGTTGATACGGCTCAGGATAGCGGCCCGGACGACCTCAATGGGCAATGGCTTCCCGTATCCGGCTGCGTGGCTGTAAATAAGATATCTCTGGTATTCCTCTACCTGTTCTTGAGTCAATACCACTTCGGAAAGCTCCCCGATGCCCGTGTTAACACCATACATGATTTCTCTTTTTTTTATCTTATCCTCGAGAAGATTCCTGCATTTCTTGATTCTTTTTATTGCCTCAGGATGAATGGAAATACTCTCATTATCCCTGGCCACTTTGACGACCTTCTCTATAGAAAGGTTATGTCCGTCCACTTGTATCGACATGATGACTCCTCCTTGAATGACAAAATCAATTAAAAAATAAACTCTATAAAAAGAAACAAAAGAAGGCAAGAGATTATTTTACCGGTGTCAGTTTATAGGGGTCAGGCCTTAGTTACTTCAGTAATTTGAAGTTTATTGGGCTCAGGCCTTAGTCACTTCAGTAATTTCATTTTAAAAGAAGTCAGATTATTCAATTGACTTTAAATTGCTGAATTTATTTAGGCCTGACCCTATTTTTCTGTATTTCAGGTTGACTTCTTTTTTTTTACAGGATATAAGTAAGACTCTCAAAATCTACCTTAAATACACACGAATTTGGAGGCATAACATGGGTAAAGAAATGAAGAGGATAATGGTCACTGGAGCGGTTGGACAGATCGGCTCTGAATTAACAATGGCTCTGCGTGAGAAATACGGCAACGACAACGTACTTGCCACGGGGCACCGGACCAAACCCAAACCTGAACTCAAGGATTCCGGCCCGTTTGAATTCATCAACGTGGCCAAAAGAGAGACCATTGAAGAAGTCGTTAAAAAATACAACATCGATACTATCTATCATATGTCCGCGATTCTCTCTGCCGTGGGCGAAAAAAATCCAAAACTCTGCTGGGACGTCAACATGAACGGAACCTACAACATTCTCGAATCAGCCATCGAGCATGAGATGACAAGGATTTTCATTCCCAGTTCTATCGCCGCCTTCGGCCCAGAGACTCCCATCGACAACACACCTCAAGAAACAGTTCTCAGGCCAAAAACCATGTACGGAGTGACAAAAGTCGCCGGAGAGCTTCTCTGTGATTATTACGTTAAGCGCTTTAACGTGGATATTCGCGGCTGCCGGTATCCCGGCATTATCAGCAATGAAACACTTCCTGGCGGGGGAACGACCGACTATGCGGTGGAAATTTACTACGAAGCCATCAAAAATAAAAAATACACCTGCTTTCTCAAGGAGGACACCCGGCTGCCGATGATGTACATGCCCGACTGCCTCAAAGCTACCTTTGACCTGATGGAAGCAGATTTCTCCCAACTCGTTCATCACTCTGACTTCAACGTCACGGCCATGAGCTTCTCAGCCGGCGAACTGGCCGCAGAGATCAAAAAACACATCCCTGAATTTACCGTCGAGTACGAGCCCGACTTCAGGCAGGAAATCGCTGACTCCTGGCCGAATTCCATCGATGACTCCGCCGCCCGAGAGGAATGGGGTTGGGAGCCGGATTACGATCTGGGCAAAATGACCGAGGATATGCTCACCGTCCTGGGCAAACGCCACGCCGAGGGAAAGCTGGATTACTGATTCTCCATTTTTCTACTAGAGGCAATTAAAGGGAGAGCGGAAAAGCCACCCCCCTGAGAATAAACGAAAAACCTGATTGTGAAAACGACTGGCTCGTTTTTCAGAGAGTGTAAGGGTCTGCTTCCACTTTATTTAATTCTGTTTTATGAATGCAATCCGCAGCAGGCTCGATTCCCCTGAATTTCTCACTCACATCCTGGCCTTATCATTACCTGACTGATCCAGTTTCTCCTTGAAAAAGTTCGGCAGGGAAAACGCAGCCCTGTGGATATCCGGATTAAAATAGAGAAGCCCCGCAGGAGGATTTCCTTTTATGTTTAAGGGTTGGACTGTATCCGAGAGAAAAACAAAAGCCCAGCTTCCTCCAGGATAAGTCGGAACCGGGCTCATGTAGAAGCTCACGATTTTAAAGAGCGGCTTCAGGAAATCGTTTTTCTTCTTGATCGAATCCATTCGATAAAAAGGCGAACCAGCTTGAGCCACGATTATACCGTCTTTTCGCAGACGTTTCTTCATACGCTCAAAAAAGTTCTTTTCATGAAGCGATGCCGAAGGGCCGACAGGGTCTGAAGAATCAATGATAATGACATCAAATTTCCTGTCTGTCTTCTGGATGAACTCTTTACCATCAGAAATGACTAATTCGGTCCTTCTATCTTTCAAGCAAGGCGAAAGCCAGGGAAAATATTCCTGGGACACCTCGATGACCAGCGGGTCTATTTCCACCAGGCAGACAGACTCGACTGGATAACGAAGGATTTCCCTGAGCGCACCGCCGTCTCCCCCTCCGATAACAAGCAGATGACGAGCAGAGGGATGGACCAGAAACGCCGGATGAACAAGCATCTCATGGTAAAAAAACTCATCCTTTTCGGTTGTCTGAACCAAATCATCCAAGATCAACACTCTCCCAAAATGCTCG